>JACDEN010000233.1 GCA_013816415.1 Planctomycetota bacterium | reverse complement strand
GGCTGGGGGCTTCCGGCTCGAGCGCCCACTCGAGCATCGCCAGGCACACCGCGTCGAGGGCGAGCGACAACGCGAGGTCGCGGTGCGCGCTCGCGCGCGTGACCGCCGCCACCAGCAGCCTGAGCGGCGCGCGCAGCGCTTCTGCCGGACCGGTGAACAACCGTCCGCGCCGGCGGGCTCGTCGAGCCAATGGCAGCAGATCCGGGAGGCGCGCCGACAGCCAGGATTCGACATCGATGGTGGCGAAGACGAAGTGGTGGCGGACGCCGCGCACCCGTCCGAGGTGGTGCCTGACGCCCGGAGCGACCAGATAGCCATCGCCCGGGCGCAGCGTGATCGCGCCGCCGCGATCGTGCCAGTCGGCCTCGCCGTCGAGCTGGAAGTACACCTCCCAGATTTCGTGGGCGTGGTCCGAGATGTCGGTGCGCGACGCCAGCCATTCCTCGCCGACCGCCTCCAGCTGCGGGATCGCTGGCGACGGCTGCATGACGTGGAAGCCGGCGACGGCGTGGCGGGGTGTGGGGAGCTGGTGCACCGACTTTTATATACATTTATCGTCCGTCCAGACAAGAAAACTCGATGAAAGCGCTTATGCTCGTGGCGATTCTTCCCTTCCCCGAGGGGCCCAGCCATGTCCGACGCCAGCGCCATCGCCACCCCGCCTCCCGCCCCGGTCCTTGCCGAGGCGGCACCCCCGCCGCGCCCGGCAGCCTCCGCTCCTGCCATCCGTTGGTACCGGACGCCGATCGAGCGCGAGGCGATGAAGCAGGTGCTGAAAAAGAGCGACCTCCTCGCGGCGCTGCAGACCGGCGGCTTCCTCGCGACCATCACCGCCACCGGCGCTACGGTCATCTGCGCCTACGCGGCCGGTCTGTGGTGGGCGATCCTGCCGCTCTTGTTCCTGCACGGCATGGTCATGAGCTTCCTCATCAACGGCGTGCACGAACTCAGGCACGAGACCGTCTTCACCAACCGCCGCGTCAACCGCTTCTTCGCCGCGCTGCTGGCCTTCCCGGGCTGGATCAACCATCACCACTTCGCCGAGAGCCACGGCCGGCACCACCGCTACACCATGCATCCGCCGGCGGATCTCGAGGTGACGCTGCCAGTCACCATACGCTGGCGCGATTTCTGGCGCCAGGGCTTCTGCAATCTTAGCTGGCCGGCGTGGTCGGTGCAGGGCACGTGGAATACCGCACGCGGCCGCTTCGACGGCGACTGGAACCGCGCGATCTTTCCCGAGAGCGACCCCGGCAAGCGCCGGCCGGTCGTGCGCTGGGCGTGGACGCTGCTCATCGGCCACGGCGTGATCCTCGCGGTGTCGCTGGCCATGCACTGGTGGATCGTCCCGCTGGTGGTCAGCTTCGCGCCGATCTTCGGCGCCTGGCTGTTCTGGCTCTGCAACAACACCCAGCACGTCGGCCTGCAGGACAACGTCGCCGACGCGCGCTTGTGCTGCCGCACCATCGTCATCAATCCGATCGCGCGCTTCCTGTACTGGCACATGAATTTCCATACCGAGCACCACATGTTCGCCGCCGCCCCCTGCTACCGCCTCGGCAAGCTGCACCGGCTGATGCGCGACGACCTGCCCCCGTGCCCGGTGGGATTGGTCGCGACGTGGACGCACATCATGGAGGTCATGCGCAAGCAGGCGGCCGACGCATCCTATCGCCATGTGGCGTCGCTTCCGGCGGCGAGGGCCGTCGCCGTCGCTGCGCCTACGACCTGACACCGGCCTCCGTGTTTTCGCGTGGCCACATTCCTGCCTCTGATCGCTCGAGGCGTCGAAGTTCAGCCGGATGTGCGGCATCAGACCGGGAACGACCCGCGGCATCGAGGCCGGCCCCCTTTTCGCTTCTTTGCATCTCCCGCCTCGGATAATCGCCGTTTGTTGACAATTCCATATGGGGGCGACCAGGTCTTGACGGAGTTGCAACGGCGATTGCCGCGTGTCGTGGGGCTGGAGGCCACGTAAATAACCAGCAAAAAAATAAGTGCCGACGATCACGTCGAGTACGCTCTCGCTGCTTAATTAAAAACTAAGCGACGAGCGGAGCCTCATCAGTGCCGATGCTGATGGGGGTCTCCATAATACTCACCGGCTGGCTGACGGAGCCGCTCGATTACCGTCAGCGAGACTCGTCGAGCTGGTCTGTAGCTGCGGGTGGCACTCCCCGAGGTTATGGACGAGAAAATAACGAATGCCTACACATGTAGACGCGTTGCGCGTACACCTTCGGACCCGGGTTCGATTCCCGGCGCCTCCACCACTCGAAGCTAACAACTTCATGCAGACCCTGCCGGGACCCCGGCAGGGTTCTTCATTGTTACGCGGTAATCCGCGTTATTTTCGCGTTCCGTAGGAACGCGGTCCGGACCAGAGAAGATTGGAAATCAGCCACAAGCCTGGAGGGGTCACTTATTCACGCCGCTTGTTTCCATCGGTAACTTTTGAGGATTCCGCCGCAATGCTGGTCGCAGACGATGTCTTCTTGGGAAAACTCGGCGCCACGCTCGGCGGGCTCGGGCAGTCCAATGGGACGATTGCCCAACCCACGGTGTGGTCGGCTGACGTTGTAATGGCCGTCGACAAACTCCCGAAGTAGGTACATGAGATGGTCGTAACTGAAGGCGGTGAAGCGATCGAGACATTCAGTCTTGATCGTTTTCACGAACGACTCGGCGTAGCCGTTCATTTCTGGAACCCCGATGGCGCTCTGGACCACCTCGATATCTTCGCCCGTCAGCACCACGTCGAATCCTCCCAGAAACTTGGTGTCGTGGTCCCGAATCAGATGCGTCGTCGGCATTCCGAGATCCTGGAGATGCATGCAGAAGTTCCGAGCCTGCTGTGCGACCCACGCTTTGTTCGGATGGGGTGTAGCTCCGGAAATGTAGACTCGCCGCGTGCCGATGTGCTTGAAGAACAAAACGTAATGGTCCTGCATCCCCTGCGGCGACCAGACCTGCTTGGTGAAGAAGTCGCAGGCCCACATGGTATCGACGTGGGATCGGATGAATTCATGCCACGTGCCGTGGCCCCGGTTGGGCTCCGGATCGAATCCATGGGCGCGCATGATGTTGCCGACCGTGGTTCTCGACACCTGCTTGCCCAATCCCAGCTTCCGCAGTTCGCCATGAATGCGCGTTTTACTCCAGCGGTTCAATCGATTCTCGGTGGCCATGCGGACGATCAGGCGTTCGATGGCTTCTGGGGTCATTGGTCGCCCACGGACACTCCGCTTCTGCCGGGTGCTCATGGCGGGCTTACGCTCCCATCGCTTGAACGTCGGGCCGGTGACGATCAGGAGAAAGTCGGCGACGAACTCCCCCAGGTCTTTCTTGGCCGCCAGCATTACGGATCGTCACCTGACGGATGAAATGGCCTGGGTCCCAGTCGAGCCGCCAGCTGCGCTCACAGCCGATCGGGACCAATGGAGTGCCGTCGGAATCGAAGCGCTCCTCCGGCGCTACCGTGATGCGCTCCTCGACGATCTTCAGGTGATCTGGCAACGTCAGTCGGCCACGCCCGCGCGGTTTAGCGGGCTTTCTCTTGCCTGCGGGTGCATCGGGGATGGTCGCGGCCACCACCACGAGCGGACGCAACTGCTGCATCTGCTGCACGATCTGCAGCCCCCTCAATCGCCGAGTGTTTTGGGCTTCTACCGGACTCTACTTGATGCTACTCGATTCCAGGTAGCATCCTGTACAGATCGGTAGCATCTAATGGATCCCATTGCTAATCCATTCTCACCCGGGGCAGGGGCGCCGCCTCCAGAGTTGGTCGGCCGCGGCCCGGTACTCGGCCAAGCCGACGTCCTGCTTGGGAGGATCCGCGCAGGCAGGCCCGAAAAGAGCCTCCTGCTCACAGGCCTGCGCGGTGTCGGCAAGACAGTCCTGCTCAACGAGATCCGGCGGAAGGCCGAATCGGTGGGCTACCGGACCATCCAGGTCGAGGCGCACGAGGGCAAGCCCCTGGGGCCATTCATCGCGCCACACCTGCGCACGCTCCTCTACGAACTCAGCCGCATGGCTGGAGTCGGGAGCAAGGTGAAGCGCGCGCTGGCGGTGCTCCGGAGCTTTGTCGGCACCATCAAGGTCGAGTACAACGACCTGACCGTGAGCCTCGATGTCGATCCCGAAGCGGGCAGCGCTGACAGCGGCGACATCGATGTCGACCTTCCCAACCTCTTCGTCGCCGTAGCGGAGGCGGCGCAGGATCGCGAGACGGCGATCTGCCTGCTCATCGACGAGATCCAGTATTTCTCCTCGAAGGAGCTGGGTGCGTTGATCATGGCGATGCATCGGGTCCAGCAACGGCAGCTACCGCTGGTGCTGCTTGGTGCTGGCCTGCCGATCCTGCCGGGCTTGGCGGGCGAATCGAAGTCTTACGCTGAGCGCCTTTTCGCATTTCCTTCGATCGGCGCGCTCTCCGCCGAGGACTCCGCGAGGGCTCTTCAGGAACCGGCGCGCGCCGCAGGAGCGGTGTTCACCTTGGATGCGCTCGATGACATCTATCGCCTGACCGAGGGCTATCCGTACTTTCTGCAGGAGTGGGCGTACCAGGCATGGAATCGCGCGGCCACGACCACCATCACGCTCGACGTCGTCCGCGAGGCCACTCCCATCGTCATCAGTCGCCTCGATGAGAACTTCTTCCGCGTGCGCTTTGATCGCCTGACGCCGAGCGAGAAGCGCTTCCTGCGTGCACTCGCAGAACTCGGGCCAGGTGCTCACCGAGTTGGGCTTGTCGCCGAGACCCTCGGGGTACCCAAGGTCTCGAGCGTCGGCCCCGTGAGGGCAAAGCTCATCGCCAAAGGGATGATCTACAGTCCGGCCCACGGAGACTTGGCGTTCACCGTTCCGCTCTTCGACCAATTCATGCGCCGGGCGATGCCGGACCTGGAGACGTGACAGGGCGTCACGCCGCTGCGAATCCTGGCAGGCGTTGCGTCCTCCGCCCCGCCATCGATGCCCTGGCATGCCACCTCAACCAGCCACCATCCCTGACGACCTCGCCATCCTGATCATCGGCTGCGCCGCCTGGATAAACCGGGACCTGCAACGGGTAGCCGATTTCCTGGATGCCCAGCTGTGTAAAGGGCGGACCAAAATCAGGCCACTCGGCGGAGCAAAATCAGGCCACCCTGGCGGCGTAGCCGCCGTGGCCTGAACCGGGGTGGATCACGCGTCGTCGGTGGGCTTCGCCGCGGACTTGACGCGTCGGCGCTTGGCGTCGGCCAGGCGGTAGCTGTCGCCATTGCAGGTCAACAGATGGACGTGGTGGGTGAGGCGGTCGAGGAGGGCGCCGGTGAGGCGCTGGCTGCCGAAGACCTCGGTCCATTCGTCGAAGGGCAGGTTGCTGGTGACCAGAGTGGAACCGCGCTCGTGGCGCTGGGAGA
>JACDEN010000232.1 GCA_013816415.1 Planctomycetota bacterium | reverse complement strand
CGGCTGCATCCTGGTCGCCGAGCGCACCGATCCTGGCTGGATCATGCTGTTCCCAGCCGCCGCCGGGCTGGTGGTCGAACGCGGCAGCCTGCTGTCGCACAGCGCGATCGTCTCGCGCGAGCTCGGCATCCCCGCGGTGGTCGCGGTACCGGGCGCGACGGCGTGGCTGAAGGATGGGGACCTGGTCGAGCTCGACGGCGCCACCGGCGTGGTCCGCCGCATCACCGAGGCCGGCGCATGACCAACACCGCTGGCACCGAAGTCGCGACGCGCGCGCGCTTCGACGAGATCCGCTACGCCCAGTGCTGGGAGGACGCCGACGTGCTGCTCGCGGGCCTCGACATCCAGCCCGGCGACACCTGCGTCGGCATCGCCTCGGCTGGCGAGAACTGCCTGTCGATGCTCGCCAAGGATCCGGCGCGGGTGATCGCGGTGGACCTCAACCGCTCGCAGATCGCCTGCCTCGAGCTGCGCGTCGCCGCGTACCAAGCACTCGATCACGCCGGACTCTTGCGCCTGATCGGATCGCGGCCCGGCGATGACCGTGGGGATCTCTACCAGCGCTGCCGGCCGCTGCTCTCGGACGACGCGCGCGCCTTCTGGGACGCGCACGCCGAGGCGATCCGCGCCGGCATCGGCGGCGCCGGCAAGTTCGAGAACTACTTTCGACTTTTCCGCGACCGCGTGCTGCCCTTCGTCCACCGCCGCGCGGTGGTCGAGCGCATGCTCGCCGGCGGAGCGCGCGATGCGCGCATCGCCTTCTATGATCGGACCTGGAACACCTGGCGCTGGCGCCTGATGTTCCGCTTCTTCTTCTCGCGGCGGGTGATGGGCCGGCACGGGCGGGATCCCGAATTCTTCCGCTACGTCGAGGGCTCGGTCGCCGACCGTATCCTGGCGCGCACCAAGCACGCACTGACCGAATTGGACCCAGCCGCCAACCCCTACCTCACGTGGGTGCTGTGCGGCACCCACCGCGAGGCCCTGCCGTTCGCATTGCGGCCAGAGAACTTCGATATCATCCGTTCGCGTCTCGACCGCATCACCTGGCGCCTGGGCGCGCTCGAGGATGCGCTGGATGAGCTCGGCGACCGCGCGGTCGACCGCTTCAACCTCAGCGACATCTTCGAATACATGTCGCCGGCAGCGTACGAGGCGCTGCTCGCGCGCCTGGTGCGCGCCGGGCGCAGCGGCGGTCGGCTCGCCTACTGGAACATGCTCGCGCCCAGACGGCGTCCCGAGTCGATGGCGGACCGCCTGATCCCGATGCGCGAGCTCGACCACCGGCTGCTGCAGGCGGACAAGGCCTACTTCTACAGCGCCTTCGTGGTCGAGACGATCGCGTGATCCCGCGCGTGGATCCGTGGCTGGCGATCGGGGCCGTCCTCGGCGGACTCACCGCGCTGATGGCGGCGGTCAAGCTCGCCGCGCGCGCGCGCTTGCTCGGACCCGAGGCCGCGCGCAAGGCGGTGCACGTCGGCATGGGCCTGATGTGCGCGTCCTTCCCGTGGGTGTTCCACGATCTGTGGCCGGTGCCGCTGCTCGCCGCCGGCGCGGTCGTCGCGCTGGCGCTGGTGCGCTGGTGGGCGCCGGTGCACCAGCACCTCGGCGGGGTGCTCGACGGCGTCCAGCGGGTGTCGCTCGGCGAATTCTATTTCCCGATCGCGGTCGCCGCGCTGCGGTGGCTCAGCGGCGGACGCTGGGAGCTGTTCACGCTGCCGGTGCTGGTGCTGGCGCTCGCGGATGCGGTCGCGGCGCTGATCGGCGTGCGCTACGGACAGTCGCACTACACCACCAGCGAGGGCTACAAATCGTGGGAGGGTTCGCTGGCGTTCTTCGTCACCGCGTTCCTCGCGGTGCACGTGCCGCTGCTGCTCGGCACCGATCTCGGCCGCGCCGAGACCCTGCTGATCGCCGCCACCTTCGGCCTGCTGGTGATGCTGATGGAGGCGATCGCCTGGCGCGGATTGGACAACCTGTTCATACCGCTCGGGGGCTACGTGCTGCTGCGGGCGTGGCTCGACCTCGACGCCACGGCGATGGGCGTGCGCTTCGGCATCGCCCTCGCCCTGGTGCTGCTGGTGATGACCTGCCGCTGGCGCACCACGCTCAACGATGCGGCGCTGCTCGGCGGTGCCCTCGCCGGCTACGCCAGCTGCGTGCTCGGCGACTGGCGCTGGCTGCTGCCGCCGCTGGTGGTGTTCCTGACCTACGCGCGGCTGTCGCCGCCGACGGAAGCCAACAGCCGGCGCGTGCACGACATCAACGCGGTGATCGCGGTCACCGCGCCTGGATTCGCCTGGCTGATCGCCGCCGCCTCGTTCGATCGTCCCGATCTGCTGCTGCCGTTCGCGGCGGCGTACGCCGCGCAGCTGGCGTGCATCGGCGTCGCGCGCATGGCCTTCGACTATCCGCAGCGATCGCGCGTGGTGCTGATCGCGCGCGCGACGCTGCTGGGATGGGGCCTGGTGATGCTGCCGGTGGTCGCCGCGGCCGGATGCTCGCGCGCGGCGCTCGTCGCCAGCGCGGTCGCGCTCCTGGGCACACTGCTCGCCGCCACCGCCTTCGACCGCTTCCAGCCCGGCATCCGCGACTGCCCAACCGATTGGCGGCGCTGGCTGCGCCAGGCGGCTATCTGCGGAGCGATGTCGGTCCTGCCGCTGGCGGTGTCGCGGTGAGCGCACAGCGGCGCATCGTCTGGGCGCTCGCGCGCGAGCATCCGCGGTGGCGATGGGGCATCCGCGCGGTGTTCCTCGCCTTCGCCCTCACCATCCTCACCACCAAGCAGCACTACGCGGTGGACCTGGTCGGGGGACTCACCACCGCCGCCATCGGTGTGGTAGCCAGTTCGGCATTCGCAGCACGCCTGCGATCGGCGGCCGCCAAAGCCTAGGTCTTCGCCAATCGCTCGACGGTCTCGGCGAGCGCACGCGGCGAGGGAATGTCGTTGAATTGGAATCCATGGCGGACGAAGCCGGCCGATGCGATCAGCGGCGCGATGGCCGGCGAGCGCGCGAGCGCGCGTTCGACGCCGATCGCCAGGTGCGGGATCTCTCCGCGCTCGAGCTGCCCGATGCGCTTGACCAGGGACGCGCCGTGCCAGCGATGGAAGAGTTCGACCGAGATGGTCCGCCCGCCAGTGGTGATCTCGAGGTCGGGCACCACCAGCTCGCCGCCACGATCACCGCCGCGGATGGTCATCAGCGTGGGCTCGCGGAATGTCCAGTCCGGGAAGCGCGCGACCAGCGTACGCTCGAGGTCGCGCAATTCGGGCGGCACGAAGCCGAGGAACGCGCTGTCGCCGACGAGTCCCAGTTCGTGCGACAGACGCAGGGTGCCGGTGGCGCGCGGAGTGATGCGACTGGATACCGTGACCTGGGCCTCGGCGCGCCACCCGCCAGCGCACGCCAACGCAGGCAGGAATTGCGCGAGCTGCAGTCCGTACCGCGAGGCCTGATCGAGCACGCTGCCGGGACCGGAGATGTCGAGACGCAGGATCCCCTCCGCGTCGACCAGCACCTCGGCGAGCAGCCGGCGGAAGCGCAGCGCCTTGAGCAGCCGGCGCCGCACGCCGACGTCGGCGTCGCTGATCGAGACGCGCAGCGACTTCGCGGTGAGCAGCAGGCCCTGGCAGAGGGCGAGGTTGTAGCGCTCGATCAGGCGGGCCGCGCTCAGCTGCGGCGCTTGTTCGAGCACCTCGAAGTCCGGGAGATCGCCGTACAGCTGCGTGCGCAGATCCATCGCTGCGAGACCGACCGCCGCCGCGACCGCGCCGGCATGGTCGTCGGAGGTGATCGCCGGCGCGGACAGCAGCAGCGCGGATGCGGCGAACGCGCGCGTGCGCAGCTCCGCGGCCGATGCCGCCTCGGCGAACGTGCAGCCGTCGAGGATCAACTTGTTGAACCCACGCGCCACCACCAGCGCGCGGCTCTGATGCATCACCGGCATCACCGCGTCCTCGAGTTCGCCCCGTCGCTGCCCGACGCCGGCGGCCCAGAAGGCGATCAACCGTTCGGCGAGATCGACGTTCGCCGGCGTCGCGCGCAGCAGCTTCGGCACCACCTCGCCGTCGCGCAGCTGGAAACGCAGGAGGTCGCGGGTCAGCATAAGGAAAATACGTTCTGCGTGCAGAGTTCTACGTGCTGTGTTGACGGCAGAGCCCGCGACGAAGTTCTCCGCCATGCCGTCCCCACCAGAAGGCAGCACTCAGAACGTAGAACGGCTGTCATTCCCACCCCGCCTCCTCCTGCCCGAACGCCGCGTGGCGCTGGCGCCGTTCCGACGTGTATGCCTCTGCGGTGTTCGCCGAGAGGATCTCGTAGAGCATCGCGACCTTGCCGACCGCGGGGCGCAGGATGCGGCCGAGGCGCTGCACGTGTTCGCGCACGCTGCCCGAGCCGCTGACCACGATGCCGACCGAGGCCTCGGGGACGTCGACGCCTTCGTTGAGCACCTTGCTCGCGACCAGCACCGGCAATTCGCCGCTGCGGAAGGCGTTCAGCAGCGCCTTCCGCTCGGCGCCCTTGGTGCGGTGGGTGAGCACCGGCAGCACGAAGCTGCGGCCGATCTCGTAGGCGGTGTCGTTGTCCTCGGTGAAGACCAGGGTGCGCTCGCCGGCGTGGTCGCGCAGCAGGTCCCAAAGCGCGCGCAATTTCGCGCGGCTCGCGCGCGACAGGCGCTTCTGTTCGCGGTAAGCGCGCATCGCGGTGCGGCCCTGGGGGTCGCGCGCGGCGGCGGCGATGAAGCGCGCCCAGCCGTCGGCGGCGCCGAAATCCACGCCGGATTTGCGCGCGAAGGCGAGGTACTCCTTGCGGTTCGCGGTGTAGCTCTCCTGCTCGTCGGGGTCCAAGGCGACGTGGACGACCTCGACCTGGTAGGACGCGAGGAAATTGCCTTCGAGTTCGCCGATGTGCGAGCGATGCACCTCGGGGCCGAGCAGCAGGTCGAGTAGTCCGTGCTGGCCGTCGGCGCGTTCAGGCGTCGCGCTGAGTCCGAGGCGGAACGGCGCGAGGCACGATTCGGCGGCGAGGCGCGTGACCCCGGCCGGCAGGTGGTGGCATTCGTCGCAGATCAGCAGGCCGAACTTGTCGCCGTGGAACGGCATGAACAGCACGGCCGAATCGTAGGTCGAGACGGTGATCGGCTTGAGGTTCTTCTCGCCGCCGCCGTACTGGCCGATCTCGCAGCCGAGGCGCGCCTCGAGATCGTGCGCCCACTGCTGCACCAGGTCGATGGTCGGAGCGAGCACCAGCGCCGAACGCGCGCAGGCGAGGATCGCCTTGAGCGCGACGTAGGATTTCCCCGCCCCGGTCGGCAGCACCACCACGCCGCGCTTCTTCGCCTCGAGCCACAGCGTCAGGGCCTCCTGCTGGTACGGCCGCAACGGCCGCGCGCCGCGTTCGCTCAGCTCGAGCTGGGCATAGCCC
>JACDEN010000231.1 GCA_013816415.1 Planctomycetota bacterium | reverse complement strand
AACGCGAGAGAGGCGACACTGCCCGACCGGCTGCTCACGCTCGCATGCAACCAACGCCGCCCTCGACCGCAGGTCAGGCGCGCAGCATGAGTGCGGCTGCAACTGCTCGGGAGGGAAGTACGAGGAATACCCGATGGTTTTGAACAACCCCGTCCTAGCCAAACGTGGGGCGTCCCCTGTCCTCGCCCCAACGCCTCGTACGCTCGCGGCATGCCAGCGATCTGGGCGTTGTCCGACCTGCATCTCTCGACCTCCGGCTCCAAACCGATGGACGTGTTCGGAGAGCATTGGGATCACCACGATCAGCAGATGGCGCGCAACTGGGATGCGGTGGTCGCAGCCGACGACATCGTGCTGACGCCGGGAGATTTCAGCTGGGCGACCAAGCCCGCCGACGTCGCGGGCGATTTCGCCTGGCTGGCGCAGCGGCCCGGACACAAGATCCTGGTCAAGGGCAACCACGACCATTGGTGGTCGGGCTCGGCCACCAAGCTGGCTGGGATGCTGCCGCCGCGCACCCACGCCCTGAAGAAGACCGCGTGTTCGATCAATGGCGTCGGATTCTTCGGCGCGCGCGGCGGTGATTTCGCGCCGCAGACGAAATACGGTGACACGCGTACGCAGCTGGACATCGACCAATGGCTGGATCGCGAGGAGCATGAACTGCGCCTGTCGATCGCCGCGCTCGACAAGGCCGATGCGGATGCCGGCAGGCCTCGTGGATTGCGCATCTGCCTATTCCATTACCCGCCGATCCCTCCCGCCCAGAGCCGCAGCCGATTCACCCCGATCATCGTCGACGCCGGCGCGACGTGGTGCATCTACGGCCATCTCCACGGCAAGGAATTGGGGGCGGCGAAAGTTGAGGGCACCTTCGAGGGCGTCACCTACCGCTGCACCAGCTGCGATCAGGTCGGATTCGCGCCGCTACTCGTCCAGCGCAGCGAGTGATTCCCACGGTGAAATCCATGCGCGCCGCTTGACTCGCCCGCGTATCGGCGCACCATTCCGCGCCTCAACGGAGCCCTCATGCATCTCAAGATCCGCGTCAGTTCCCTCAAGCGCCGCAAGCGCACCGGATTCCGCCGGAAAATGCGCACCAAGGGCGGACGCGCGATCCTCAGCCGCAAGCGACGTCGCGAGTCCGGAAAGGGCAAGAAGCGCGGATACAAGAAGACTCCCTGAACCGAGCCTGCGGTAGAGCGCGGAAAACCCCGCATGATCTGCGGGGTTTTTTGTGGGTCGGTGGACAGCATGAGTTTTTATTGACACGGGTCCATAGGAGCCTATGAAGCTGCCATGAGCACGCAGCTGCCCCCCGGACAGACCAAGATCCTCACTTATTTCGCTGACGCCGAAGACGCGGGCCGCCAGCCGAGCCGCGCCGAAGTCGCTGAAGCGATGGGCTACGCATTCCCATCGGCCGTCAGCAAGCACGTCGACGCCCTGGTGCGCAAAGGTCTGCTCGAGGCCGACCGCGAGAAGAAGCGCAACGTGCGGCTGACCGAGTCCGGATGGGATTCGATCGGGCGGACCCCCGCCAAGAAGGGTGTCCCGGTCATCGGCGCGATCGCCGCGGGAACGCCGATCCTGGCGACCGAATCCCATGCCGGATACCTGCGCGACATCCAGCCCGCACCAGGCCGCTTCGCGCTGAAGGTCCGCGGTGATTCGATGATCGATGCCGGCATCAACGACGGCGACTACGCGGTCATCCAGTCCGAAGCCACGGTCGGCAACAACAAGATCGGCGCCGTCATCGTCGATGGCGAGGCGACGCTGAAGCGCGTCCGCTACCACAACGACCGCATCGAACTGATCCCTCAGAATCCCCGGTATCAGGCACTGGTGATCCCGAAGTCCAAGGCCGCCACGGTGCAGATCGTCGGCCCCCTGTGCTTCATCTACCGCGCCGTCGATTGACTCCACGCCGCTCGATGCGGCGACCCTTTTCCATCCACCCACGAATCACATACGACAACGCCCCTAAAACACTGAAGGAACGTCATGGCCCTCGCAGCCCCACTCCCCATCGCCGACACCAAAATCGCTTCCGCGGACCTCGCGAAGAAGACCATCCCGGCCATGCCACCATCCGCCGACTCGAAACCCGCTCCCCTCGACCCCATGAAGGACGCCGCGAAGGACACCGCGAAGAAGCCCGCTCCCGCCGCGCCGGTGGAAGCCAGGGCGCAGGTGAATCCGGACAGTCCCGCCAAGAAGAAGGCGCTCGAAGCCGCGCTCGAACAGATCGACAAGGTGTTCGGCAAGGGCTCGATCATGCGCCTCGGCCAGTTCGAGAAGGTCGACGTCGGCGCGATCCCGACCGGGTCGCTGAGCCTCGATCTCGCCACCGGCATCGGCGGCATCCCCCGTGGACGCATCGTCGAGATCTTCGGACCGGAATCGTCGGGCAAGACGACGCTCGCACTGTCGATCGCCGCCAAGGCGCAGAAGGAAGGCGGCGTGGTCGCCTTCATCGACGCCGAGCATGCGCTCGACCCGAGCTATGCCGAGAAGATCGGCGTGAACCTCAACGACCTCCTGGTCAGCCAGCCCAATTATGGCGAGCAAGCGCTCGATATCGCCGATCTCCTGGTTCGATCCAATGCGGTGGATCTCATCGTCGTCGACTCGGTCGCGGCGCTGACGCCGAAGGTCGAGCTCGACGGCGACATGGACGATTCGCAGATGGGCGTCCAGGCGCGCATGATGTCGAAGGCGATGCGCAAGCTGACCGGAGCGATCAGCACGTCGCGCACCACCGTCATCTTCATCAACCAGATCCGCGAGAAGATCGGCGTCATGTTCGGCAACCCCGAAACCCAGCCCGGCGGCCGGGCCCTCAAGTTCGCCGCCAGCCTGCGCCTGGACATCCGGCGCGTGACCTCGATCACCGACGGCGAGCGCGTGGTCGGCAATCGCACGCGGGTGAAGGTCGTGAAGAACAAGGTTGCCGCGCCCTTCACCAAGGCCGAATTCGACATCATGTACAATGAAGGCATCAGCTACACCGGCGACGTGCTCGATCTCGCGGTGCTCGCCAAGGTGGTGCAGAAATCCGGCGCCTGGTTCACCTACGAAGGCGCCAAACTCGGACAGGGCCGCGAGAACGCCAAGCAGTTCCTCAAGGACAACGGCAAGATCTGCGAAGAGATCGCCAACAAGGTCCGTACGAGCGAGGTCAATCTCCTCGAAGCCGGGAACAGCAGCGGCGCAGCGGAATAACGCCGCACACTGCTGCGATGCAGGGCGGGGCGGGGCGGAATGGAGTCGGCGTCAGCGGCTCCATTCCGTGCATCTTTCTTTGCAACTCCGTGCAATTGATTCCTGCAACAACTCAACGGCGCCCGTTCCATGCCATTCGACGCGATGGTCGATTCCCCCAAAGCGTCACCTCTCAGCGGGGATTGAGCGCTGGATCATCCCAGGAAGCGTCGTTTCCCATCAGCGAATGCCCGCGGATCTTTTCAAAAAAGCACGCATTCCACCAGCGAATCCCGCCATCCTACGACAACGCATCTTTCCATCCGGTGAATTCCCGCTGGATCCCCAGCTGACCAACCATTTTTTTTTGGTGACGGTCGAACGGTCGGGGATCGACCTTGGACTCGATCCCAACGACGTCGATCATCCCTCGCCCATATGATCCGCGCCATCACCATCGGCGCATGCAGCATGTCCAGCCATGTGATCCTGCGCGCCTATTCTTGGTGGCGCAGTGGAGGGCTGGCCATCTAGCCTGCAATCGGAGCGACTGGACCTGCAGCCGTGGCTCCAGCGGAAGGAGCCAGACCCGCGACGATGAAGCAGGCCCCTGCCGAGCGACGCTGATACGAGAGCCGCGCCCCATGCGCATCGGCGATCGACTTCGCGAGATGCAAGCCGAGCCCGGTTCCTTCCGGGCGACTGCTCGAAAAGGCTTCGAACAGGTGGGGCACGATGGCAGCGTCCACTCCCGGTCCTTCGTCCTCGATCGCCAGGCCATCAGCTGCGATGGCGATCTGGACCTTCCCGCCGCCGTGCTGTGCCTGGATGGCATTCAGGAGGAGGTTCATCACCAATTGTCGCATGCGTGCGGGATCGGCGATCACCGATGCTGATCCGGTGACGACGATGCCGACTCCGGCGTGGTCGGCTTGGCGCCGCATGAGCGCAACCACCGTGTCGACCGTTTCGCGCAGATCGCAGACCTGCGTCCGCACCGACATCCCCTTCGAGAAGCCGAGCAGCTCATCGATGATGAGGTCGAGCCGTTCGAGTTCGTTGATGATCATGGTCAGGCTCGCTTCCGCGGGCAGACGCCTCGCGAGCATCTGGACCGTCAGGCGCACGGCGGACAAGGGATTGCGCACCTCATGCGCGATGGTCGCCGTGAACGTCCCGAGCGTCGTCAACCGCTCCGCCTGCCGATGCTGGCGATCGAGCTCGAGCAGACGAGTGCGCATCGTCTCCAGTTCGTGCGCGAGACCGGCCACCTCGCCTGAGCCGACCGTCGGCACCTGCGCCTGAAGGTCGCCCGAGGCGATGATGCGCGCCGCCCCCGCCAGCTCCTCCAATGGCCGCGCCAACTGACGCGACAGCCACAAGGCGACGAGACCGAAAGCCACCGAACCGCCAGCCATGACCATCAGGGTGCCGGCGACGATCTCGCGAAGCCCGCGTCGATAGGCCTCGGTCCGGTAATCGACCTCGATGATCGCCCCCCCCTGCTTCACCTGGATGGTCCCCGTGCGCACCGGCGACGGCGCATCGAGGACCTGGAAGCGGTGCCCGGTGAGTTCGCGCATGCGCGAGAGCACCTCGGCATTCAGCGCGAATCCACCCTGCGCAAGAACCTGGCCGATGGATTTCGCGCTTTCCTCGGCCTGGGACCGCATCGAGGTGTCCAGCCAACGCCAGACCACCCAGCCAGCCACGATGGACAAGGCGATATGGACGGTGACGAAGCTGACGAGGACGCGCGTACGCGTGCGCATGCCTGGTTGTACTGGACCGAGGGCGGTTTCACAGGGCGTGGAAAAGCCGCCGTACCGAGCCTGGCGATTCCCGCGGTTGGTCCCACCCGGATCGCGTTTGCGCACATCCAGCGGAAGCCACGACGCCCAGACCACGAGGCCCGAGACAGCAGGCCGCCGAGACGCCGATCAGTGGGCGCCCTTGGCTCCGCAGCGGTGCATGGCTTCGGGAAGTTCGCCCTGCTTCTGGTTGCGCGGCTTGTCGTAGGCGAAGGTGTTGGCCCGGCGATCGCGCGAGGAGCCATTGGGGCCGGATCCGTGGATCACCAATGGACCGAAGAAGATCGCATCGCCGGGAGCCATCTCGATCATGGTCGCGGGAAACGCATCCAGGTCGCCTTCGAGGCCGATGCTGAAGGACGAACTGGCGAAACGCGCGTGATCGACCGGCCCCTGCAGATGGCTGCCATCGACGAAGCG
>JACDEN010000230.1 GCA_013816415.1 Planctomycetota bacterium | reverse complement strand
GTGCACGATGGTGTGCAGCAGCCAATTCGGGCGCTTCATGAAGATCACCAGCAGTCCGATGGCGATGCCGCAGGCCATGGGAATGGCCTCTTCCGGGATATGGCGTCGCTCGGCGATGACATCGAGCAGGATCTGCAGGCAGAATGGCAGCCCGATAGCGACCAGGAGCAGAGCGAGCGCGAAACGGATCACCCGCGCAGCGTAAATCCACCGGGGCGCGATCAATGCGGGGCGCCTCCATCAGATGAGACGCAAACGGGCGCCGAGTCGGCGGTGGCGGCATACAATCGGCGCAGCCGATGCCGCCACGATTACGGAGGCGAAGCCGAAGTGATCGAGTCGCGACAAAGCCCGGGGGTAGGCCATCAGGCCGTAGGGGCAACGCCCCTGAGAAAAAAGACCTTGGAAATTTGCGGTCCGACCTAAGCTCCGCGACCCACTTTTCGGCACACTGGCGCCCATGGCTTATGTGCTTCGCCCTAAGTATCAGGTAGCGAGCGGTTTATGGCTAAGCAAAAAGAGATCGTCGGTACCATCAATCTGGTCATTCCTGGGGGCGGGGCGACTCCGGCGCCTCCGGTCGGTCCGGCGCTCGGCGCGAAGGGCGTGAACATCGGCGTCTTCGTCAAGCAGTTCAATGACGCGACGGCGAACAAGAAGGGCGAGATCATCCCGGTGGTGATCACCGTCTTCAAGGACAAGACCTTCACCTTCATCATGAAGGAGCCGCCGGTCAGCGCGCAGGTGCGCAAGGCCGCTGGTATCGAGAAGGGCTCCGGCACCGCCGGCCCGATCACCTCGGTCGGCACCATCACCAAGGCCCAGGTCAAGCAGATCGCCGAGAAGAAGATCTCCGAGATGACCGCCGGCTCGATCGAAGCCGCGATGAAGACGGTGATGGGCACCGCGCGTTCCATGGGCGTCACCATTTCGGGCTGATTGCAGCCGCTCTTTCCAACTTTTCACATTCCGCACATGTGGGAGATCGTCCTCGCGACGATCGCTCGGACCACAGGAGGATGCATGAGACATCGCAGCAAGCGTTACCGTCAACTCGTCGAGAAGATCGGGGTCGATCTCCAGGAAGCCCAGGGCGTTCCGACCGCGGTCGGCCTGGTGAAGAAGATGGCCAAGGCCAAATTCACCGAGACCGTCGAACTCGCGGTCCACCTGAACCTCGACACCAAGAAGGCCGACCAGCAGTTCCGCGGCAGCATCAGCCTGCCCCACGGCACCGGCCGCGACGTGCGCGTGATCGTGTTTGTCGATGACGGCGACAAGGTCCAGGCGGCGCTCGCGGGCGGCGCGGTCAAGGCCGGCGGCGAGGATCTGGTGAACGCGGTCAACGAAGGATTCATGGACTTCGACGTGGCGATCGCCACCCCGAAGATGATGCGCTTCGTCGGCAAGCTCGGCAAGGTGCTCGGCCCCCGCGGCCTGATGCCCAGCCCGAAGTCCGGCACCGTCACCGACGACGTCTCGACCGCGGTCAAGGAATTCAAGGCCGGCAAGATCGAGTACCGCTCGGACGCCGCCGGCAATGTCCAGGTGCGCGTCGGCAACGTCGGCTTCGAAGAAGCCAAGCTGGCGGACAACATCAGCGCGTTCCTGACCCATGTCACCGAGCATCGCCCGTCGTCGGTCAAAGGTGATTTCGTCAAGAACGTCACCGTCTCGTCGACCATGGGCCCCGGCGTCAAAGTCGCGTTCATCCAGAGCCAGGAGTAGCCCATGCCCAGTGCCATCAATCAGATGATGCTCACCGAGGTGAAGGCGCTCGTCGACAAGAGCTCCTCGCTCATTCTCATCGACGCCTCGAGGCTCAAGAGCGACGAGAGCCTGAAGCTGCGCCGGGATCTGCGCGGCATCGGCGCCCAACTGAAAGTATCGAAGGTCGCGATCCTTCAGCGTGCGGTGCCCGCGGCGATATCGAAGATATGCGTCGGCACGCGCTCGTCCCTTGGCGTGGTCATGGCCACCGACATGGTCGCGGCGGCAAAGATCGTCGCCGATCTCGCCAAGGACGACAAGATCGCCGTGCGCGGCGGGATGATGGACGGCGAGGCGCTCGACGCCAAGCAGCTCAAACGCATCAGCGAGCTGCCGAGCAAGCACCAGCTGCAGGGCATGCTCGTCAACGTCCTCGCGGCGCCGATCGTGGGCTTCGCCCGCGTCATCGCCGAGATCGCCAAGAAGCAGAGCCCGCCCGCCGAACCCGCGGCGCCGGCTGCCTGAATCACCACCAACCACCAACCACCAACCACCAACCACCAACCACCAACCACCAACCATCTCCCGTCTTCTTAAGGAACACACCATGGCCGACGCCGTCGCCAACAGCAAACTCGCCCAGATCATCGACACCGTGAAAGCCCTCACCGTGATGGAGCTTTCCGACCTCGTCCACGCCCTCGAGAAGGAATTCGGCGTGAGCGCGGCCGCTGTGGCCGTCGCAGCCCCCGGCGGCGGTGGTGCCGCCGCGGCCGCCGAGGCCGAGCCGACTGTCTTCAAGGTCACGCTCACCGCGGGCGGCCCCAACAAGATCCAGGTCATCAAGGCGATCCGCGAGATCACCGGCCTGGGCCTGGCGGACGCGAAGGCGTTCGTCGAGGGCGCCCCGAAGATGGTCAAGGACGGCCTCGAGAAGGGACCTGCCGAGGAGCTCGCCAAGAAGATCAAGGAGACCGGCGCCGAGGTGAAGGTCGAAGGCGCCTGAGCCTTGCGGGACTAGTCGAAGTCCTGCTTCCGCAGGGCCTTGCCCAGCCCTCCCCGTGCGGGAGCCACCTGGTCAGGGCCCTTGTCCCGCCTTTCCGCGTCGCTACTGTCTGAGCCCGTTTTTGTGTTCACGGCTGTCCGCTGCGTTCCCCCAGCTGACGGCCTCCGACCGAGTCCGGTGACGAGTTTCGCAGGCCGCGCCCGCCACGAAACCGTCCCGCTCAACGCCCACAGAGGTTCTCCATGATGATCCGCTCCTACGGCAAGACCAAGGAAGTCATCCCGGTCCCGAGCCTCGTCAACCTGCAGTCGCGCAGCTACGACGAGTTCCTCGACACCGAGGCGGCTCCCGAGAATCGCAATGCCGTCAAGGGGCTCGAGGCCATCTTCCGCGAGTTCTTTCCGGTGTCGGGCTACGACGACCAGGTGGTGGTCAGCTACCACGGCTACCTGTTCACGCCGCCGCAGCACAACATCGACGAGTGCCGCGACCTCGGACTAACGTTCCAGCGCGGCCTGAAGCTCAAGATCCGCGTGAGCGGGCACAACCATCCGACCTTCAAGGACGTCCTCGAAGAGGACGTGCACATCGGCTACTTCCCGATCCGCATCGGCGGCGGCGAGTTCATCATCAACGGTGCCGAGCGCACGATCGTCACCCAGATCCAGCGCTCGCCCGGTGTGGACTTCTCGTCCGAGACCGGCGCCTCGGGCCGCCGAGCCTACAGCTGCCGCATCATCCCCGAGCGCGGCTCGTGGATCCAGGTCGAGCAGACGTCGAAGGACGTCCTCCAGATCAAGATCGACAAGTCGGCCAAGGTCGTCGCCACCTGCTTCCTGCGCGCCCTGTCCAAGGACTTCGGCACCACCCCCGCGATCATCAAGGCGTTCTTCAAGACCGACACCGTCTCGGTGAACTCGAAGACCGCCAAGGAGAAGGTGATCGGCAAGATCCTCGCCGCCGACGTCATTGACAAGGACAACGGCGAAGCGCTGGCCAAGGCCTGCGAGATCGTCTCCGAAGGCAACTTCAACAACTTCAAGGATCTCGGCATCAGCGAGGTCGAGGTCATCTCGTCGACGGTCAAGCCGGACGACATCCTGCTCAACACCCTGCGCGAAGACGAGTCGCAGAGCCACGAAGAGGCGCTGCTGCGCATCTACCGCCGCCTGCGCCCGGGCAACCCGACCGACGAGGCCAAGGTCCGCGAGTTCTTCCAGGACCGCTTCCTCAACGAGCAGCGCTACAACCTCGGCTCGGTCGGCCGCTTCCGTATCAATCGCAAGCTGAAGATCGAGGGCGACAGCCGCGTGCTGACGGTGAAGGACTACCTCGCCGCGCTCGAATACCTGCTCACGCTGATCCGCTCCAGCTCATCGGCCGGCGAGCTCGACGACATCGACCATCTCGTCAATCGCCGCGTGCGTCCGATCGCCGATCTGCTCTCGGACGAACTGCGCGCCGCGATGCTCAAGCTGCGCCGCGCGGTGAAGGAGAAGCTTTCGCGCGATCTCCAGCAGGAGGACGTCGCGCAGGTGCTCGCGCCGCGCAACCTGTTCAACAACCAGGCCGTCGACAGCGCGATCCAGAATTTCTTCCAACGCGGCGAGCTGTCGCAGGTCGTCGACCAGTCCAACCTGCTCTCGCAGCTGACGCACGAGCGTCGCCTGTCGGCGCTTGGACCGGGCGGGTTGAACCGAAAGCGCGCCGGCTTCGAGGTGCGCGACGTGCACACCTCCCACTATGGACGCATCTGCCCGATCGAAACGCCTGAAGGCGCGAACATCGGTCTCATCGTCTCGCTCGCCATCTACTCGGCGGTCAACGAATACGGATTCCTGGTCACGCCGTACCGCAAGGTCGTCAACGGCAAGATCACCGACGAGATCGTCTACCTAATGGCCGACGAAGAGGCCGAGGCCAAGACCGTGCAGGCCACCGTTGAGCTCGACAAGAACGGCAGGATCCAGCAGGAGATCTGCCAGGTGCGTTACGCTGGATTGTTCACCGAGGTGCCGGTGGCCGAAGTGACGTACGCCGACGTCTCGCCGAAGCAGATGATCGGCGTCTCCGCCGCGCTCATCCCCTTCCTCGAGCACGACGACGCCAACCGCGCGCTGATGGGCGCCAACATGATGCGGCAGGCGGTTCCGCTGCTCATCAACGAGGCGCCGGTCATCGCCACCGGCATGGAGCACGAAGTTCCGAAGAGCTCATCGATGGTCGTCATGGCCGATGACGACGGCACCGTCACCTCGGTCGACGCCAAGCACATCACCGTGGGCACGCGCAAGTACGAGATGCGCAAATTCCACGGCTTGAACGAGCGCACCTGCTTGAACCAGCAGCCGATCGTCATGCTCGGCGACAAGATCAAGAAGGGCCAGATCATCGCCGACGGCGGCGGCACCGACGGCGGCCAGCTCGCGCTGGGCAAGAACATCCTCGTGGCGTTCATGCCCTACGACGGCTTCAACTTCGAGGACGCGATCGTCGTCAACGAACGCCTTCTCGCCGAAGACCGCTTCACCTCGATCCACATCGAGGAGTTCAAGGTCGAGATCCGCGAGACCAAGCTCGGCAAGGAGGAGTTCACGCGCGAGATCCCCGGACGCTCCGAGGAAGCGCTGCGGAACCTCGACGAGCGCGGCTTCGTCCGCCCCGGCACGCTGGTCAAACCCGGCGACGTCCTGGTCGGCAAGGTCACGCCCAAGAACAAGTC
>JACDEN010000229.1 GCA_013816415.1 Planctomycetota bacterium | reverse complement strand
CGCGACGCCGGGCACACCGGCATCCAGGCCTACCTCCCGTATCCGGTGCACGGCATCGAGCCGATCCTCGGGCTCGAACGCAGCTTCATCGGCCGGCCGGTCTTCGCGGTATCGATCCTGTTCTTCATCATCGCCTACCACATGCAGTACCATCAGCAGGTGGTGAATTTTCCGATGATCTACGGCGGCAAGCCGTTCCACACCTGGCAGCTCTTCGTGGTCGTGACGCTCGAGACGGGCCTGCTCCTCGGTGCGCTGGTGAACCTGCTGCTGTGCTTCCATACCTGCCGTCTGGTTCCGAATCCGGCCTTCAAGCCCATGCACCCGCGCCTGTCGGACGACACCTTCTGCCTGGCGCTGCCGATCACCGCGTCGTCCGATGCGCAGTCGCTGGTCGCCTGGTTCCGCCGTCTGGGATCCGACGAGGTCGAGGTCGATGAGCGTGCGGGAGCCGCGTCCGCACGCGACGAGCACAGGGAGGTCCACCATGCGTGAGCGCACCCTCGTCGCGACCATCGCCATCTGCGCGGTCCTTTCTTCGTGCGGCACCGGTGAGAAGACCGAGCGCGGCATCGAGCTGATGCCCGACATGTACCATACGCCGGCTTTCAAGAGCATGCAGGCGATGGAGGTCTCGAAGGATGAGACGATCGACGGCACGGTGTGCCACGTCGTGCACCACGTCAGCGCCATGATCCCGCCGGTCGCGGGCACCATCCCACGCGGCGGCCCCGGCTACGAGATCGCCGCCGAGGATTGGGCATCCGCGCGCAAGCTCGCCAATCCGCTGTCGCCGACGCGCGATGTCCTGATCGCCGGCCAGCATGCCTTCAATATCTATTGCGCGGTGTGCCACGGTCGCGACGGCAACGCCGAACACGGCTACATCGCCAAGAACTTCCCCGGGGTGAAGAGCGTCAATGGCGCCAACGTCGCCGCCTACAGCGACGGGGAGCTCTACCACATCATGACCCTCGGCAAGGGGCTGATGCCGAACTACCGCGCGCAGCTGCTGCCGCAGACGCGCTGGGCCGTCGCGCACTACCTGAGGACGTTGACCCGCGCGACGATGGTCGTCGCCGACCTCGAGAAGACCGTCCAGGACGCCGAATTGGATCTGCGCGAGAATCCCGGCGACGCGATCAAGCAGAGCGCCGTCGAGACCGGCCGCTCGCTGCTCGAGCAGCGCAGGCGCGACCTCGACTCCCTCCAGAAGATCGGCGAGGACGCCGGGCGCGAGTTCGTACCGCTCGCAGATCCCACGCCCGAATACGTGGTGCCGGTGTGGCCGGAATCAGATGGCGAGCACGCCGGCGGAGAGCATCCCAAGTGAGCGCATCCCAACAGCCCCACCTCGAACGTCTGGACAATCCGGGTCCGTTGCACGCTCCGCGCACCACCCTGTGGTCGTTCGTGCTGGTCGCCGCGGGCGCGGCGACCTTCGTGGCCATGCTCGTGCTCTGCCAGCGGCCCGAACGTCCCTGGGCCGCGCTCCTGCAGGCGATGATGATCCCGACCTGGATCAGCCTCGGAGCCCTCTTCTTCCTGTCGATCCACGCGCTCGGCAACGCGCACTGGACGGTGCCCATCCGACGCGTGATCGAAGGGCTGACCGGGGGCATCCCGCTCGGCTTCGCCGCATTCATTCTTTTGGCCCTGTTCGGCATGCCCGAGCTCTACGAATGGGCGAATGCCGGCGACCGCGCACACCTGTTCCATGCCCATGACGACAGCAAGCGCGAGTGGATGACCACCGGCCGCTGCATCGCCACCACCGGAGTGATCTTCGCCATCTGGTGGTGGTTCCAGTTCACCTTCCGCCGGCTGAGCATCCTGCAGGACGGACGGATCGATGTCACCGCCCGCCAGGTGCGCTGGAGCGCGGTGTTCCTGCTGGTGTTCGCGCTGACCTTCACGCTGTTCGTGTGGGACCTGCTGCTGTCGCTCCAGGTCCATTTCGTTTCCGCGATGTGGGGCATCTACTGCATCGTCGGCGCGGTGCAGATGTTCCTCGCCGTGCTGTCGCTCACCCTGGTGTGGCTCGCCAAGGGTCCGCTGAAGGACGTGGTGCGACCGCACATCCTGCACGACCTCGGCACCTGGACGGTGGCCTGGTCGTGCATCTGGGCCTACATCGCCTACGCCCAGTACGTCATCGTCTACTACGCGAACATGAACGAGGAATCGTACTTCTACCTCATGCGCACGCAGCACGGTTACGGGACGGTCTACGCGGTCGAGACGTTCCTGCGCTTCCCGGTGCCGTTCCTGGCCCTGCTGAGCCAGCGCGTGCGCACCGATCCGCGGGCGATCGCCGCGGTCGCCGTGGCTGTCCTGCTCGGAGGCTGGTTCGACCTGTCGTGGATCATCATGCCGGCGATCTATCCCAATGAGGCGCACTACGTCTGGGCGCTGCCGGAGGTGCTCGTCGGTGCCGGATTCTCCGCCGCATTCCTCCTGCTGGCCCTGCGCTTCTGGCGCCGCCACGGACTCATCCCGCAAGGCGATCCGCGCCTCCTGTCGTCGATCAACGCGGAGCACATGCACTGATGTCTGACGCGCACGACCCGCATGGCGCCCACGCGCCCGAGCCCGCCGAAATCACCAACCCGTTCCTGTGGACCGCGGGCCTGATCGCGATCGCGGCATTCCTCGTCTGGCTGTTCTTCCAATTCATGGGCGAAGGCCGCATCGCCGCGCGCGGCGAGCCGCCGGTTCGAGTGGAGCAGGGTCAACAATCCGAGCCTGACCACGCGAAGCTCGCTGCCGACAAGAGCCAAGAGGTGATCGACAAGGGCCAGCAGCTCTACGTCAAGCAATGCGCCGCCTGCCATGGCCTCGACGGCCAGCCAGTCGCTGGAGCGGGCAGCGGCGGAGTATCTCCGCGCAATTTCCACAAGGATGCCTTCAAGAATCCCAATGGCGGCGGTCCCTACGGCATCTATTCGGTCATCAGCCACGGATATGGCGCGATGCCGGCGGTCCTCTCGGTCGACCCGGTCGGCCGCTACGCGATCGCCCACTACATCCGCGAGACCTGGGTGAAGAAGGACAGCCCCCAGAACTACATCGAGCAGGACAAGGTCGCCTTGCCCAAGGGCGGCGGGGCCAAGGCAGAGAAGCAGTATCCCCCGAACGAGCAGCCGGTGCCGGCGACCCTCTACTCGCTGATGCAGGTGACCGCCAGCCAGGCCGACGCGGATGCCCGGCAGCTCGCGACCTGGCTCGCCGCCGCCGGCGATCCGACGGACGCCACCCTGGCGATCGATGCGCGGCGGCTGACCGCGCTGGTCGAACGCCGACAGCAGCTCGGCTCGTCGCTGTATCAGGCCGCGCGCGGGGGGGATCAAGAACGATTCATCGCGTTGCTGACCGCGGCGGACAGTCCAGGAACCGGCAGCACCGACTTCGCGTTGATGCCCACC
Organism: Planctomycetota bacterium; assembly: GCA_013816415.1. Classification (GTDB taxonomy): domain Bacteria; phylum Planctomycetota; class UBA11346; order UBA11346; family UBA11346; genus JACCZE01. The sequence goes on along the minus strand of JACDEN010000229.1, from coordinate 2,023 downwards.
ACGCGATTGGCGGCGCTGTTCACCCACGCGCGGAAGGCTGCAGGAGCGGATCGATGAGGATGCGTGGTTGGATCATCATCGTCGCGCTGTTCGCGCTCCAGCCTTTCGGCCATGCCGCCGACTCGGCTGCGGCGGACGTCGACACCTATGTCGAGAAGTTCAATCCCGACATCTTCGCCCTCGATGCCGACCAGCATCCGGTCTACGCGCAGAAGAACGCCTTCTCGTCGCCGGCCAGCGACATCGCGCGGGACGTCGCCGACAACAACTGGTTCAACCTGTTGGTGTTCCTGCCGTTCCTGATCCTGCCGCAGGTCCTCCTGTTGGTGGTGATCTTCAAATTCCGCGATCGCGGCGACGGGCGCAAACCGGCGACCTTCATGACCAATCACAAGCTCGAGCTCGCCTGGACGGCGATCCCATGCCTCGCCCTGGTCATCGTCAGCGTCCCGGTCTGGACGCTGCTCTACAAGATGGAGCTGCCGCCGGCGAACATCGACACCAACAATCCCAACCAGGCGACGATCGTGAAGGTGACCGGCAAGCAGTTCTCCTGGATGTACGAGTACAAGCACGAGAACATCTCGATCGGCTCCGACGCAGCGAGCATGCAGGAGCCGCTGATCCTGGTGCATGGGCGTGCGGTCCTCCTGAATTTCACGTCGATCGACGTCAACCATGCGTGGTGGGTGCCCGCCTTCGGCGTGAAGAAGGACTCCTTCAAGGGACGATTCACCAATACCTGGTTCACCCCGACCGTCTCCGGCGTGTTCAAAGGCCAGTGCGCCGAGCTTTGTGGGCAGGGCCACGGCATCATGTTCGTCAGCGCGGTGGTCGTCGAGCCGGCCGAGTTCGAAGTCTACAAGAAGCTGCAGAAGCATCGCGCGGACACCTTCAAGATCTGGTCGCTGATCCAGCAGGAGCCGGGCGTCACGGCATCCGATGCCGACATGCAGACGGCGATCGCCAAGTATTTCGAAAAGGACGCGAGCGAAGAACGTCGCTTCGCTCTGAGATACTGGATTGCGTCGAACTTCACGTCGCTTCGCCGCAAGCCCCAGGACCAGGTGCTGCACAACGACATCAACTCGACCTACATGTCGAAGCGCGATCGCCTCGAGCATCTCATCGCTGCCGTGCCTACCGTGAATCCAGCCGAATCAGTCGAATAGACAGGAAAGGTCCGCATGGCCGATCGTGCCGCACAAACTCCATTGGTCCTCGCCCCGACGCTCGAGATCAAGCGCTATGCCGGCGTCATGGACTGGCTGACCACTGTCGATCACAAGAAGATCGGCCTGATGTATTTCTGGTTCGTTGTCATCATGGGCATGATCGGCGGCATGATGGCCGGCGCGATCCGGCTGCAGCTGGCGACGCCAGGCGCGGTGTGGGAAGTGGTCCAGGCCGCCCAGCTCAATGGGACGAAGGTGCCGTTCAACCTCTTCAGCGAGGGAGAAGGGAGGCACATGTACAACCAGTTGGTCACGATGCATGCGACCATCATGATCTTCTTCACCATCATTCCCGGCTTCATCGCCTTCATGAACTACATCGTGCCGATCATGGTCGGCGCGCGCGACATGGCCTTCCCGAAGATGAACGCGTTCGGGTTCTGGCTGCTCATCCCAGCCGCGATCCTCATGCTGACCAGCTTCTTCGTGCAGGGCGGGGCGGCGGCCTCGGGTTGGACCGCGTATCCACCGCTCAGCCTGCAAGGCATGGGCATCAATCCTGGCCAGGACATGTGGGTGTTCGGGGTGCATCTCGCGGGTGTCAGCTCGATCCTCGCGGCGATCAATTTCATCGTGACGGTGACCAACCTCCGGGCCCCGGGAATGACCTGGTCACGGCTCCCGTTGTTCGCCTGGGCGACCATCTTCGTCTCGATCATCGGGCTGCTCGCCACGCCGGTGCTCGCCGCGGCGGTGACGATGGTGCTGATGGACCGCAATTTCGGCACCACCTTCACCGTCGCTTCGCAGGGCGGCGATCCGGTGCTCTACCAGCACATCTTCTGGAC
>JACDEN010000228.1 GCA_013816415.1 Planctomycetota bacterium | reverse complement strand
GGGTAGGCCCGCAGGACCGTAGGGGCGAAGCCCCTGAAGCATACAGTTGCCGTCGTTTGCTGGCGTCTATAAAGCCGTGGTGCGCCGCATCCTCCTCCTGTCCCTGCTGGGCGCGGTACCGGCAATGGCCGTCGAGCCGGTGGTCGCCACGCCGTGGGACGTGCGCAAGGAATCGCAGGAGCTGCTCGACGACCTCGACGCCAAGCGCGGCGAGGAGGCGTCGCTGCTGGAGCGTGTCCAGACCCTGATCGCGACCCACGGCGACCAGCTGATCTCCTGCAAGGATGGCGGAGCGCCGATCGCCGACGTGCTCGAAGGCCGCCTTCACGAGGCTGGACTCGACAAGGCCTTCGTGCGCACCTACGAAGCGGTCGCCGACAAGCATCTCTCGGTGGCGGTCTCCGAAGCGGATCTGACGGCCGTCGCGCGCGGCTACCCGGGAACACCGGCGGCGGGGAAGGCCTGGTCGCTGCTCGCCAACCGCGCCTGGGATTCCGGCCGCATCGGGCAGTTCCTCGAATGCTCGCGCCGCTCGGGCGATCGCGGAAGTGCGGATGGCAAGCAGCGCGAGGCGGCCGCGCAGGCCATGCTGATCCAATCCGAGACGCCTGATCTGCCGACCACGCTCGATGGCTTGGCCGAGATCTGGAGCTTCGAGGTCGAGGAGCATCGCGTCCGCCAGGTGCGGACGCAGGACCGCCCGGTGCAGCCGGTGCTCAGCCTCAGCGCGGCGAGCGGCGAGGCGACCGCCGCTAGCGACGGCGTGCGCTTCTTCGTCTTCGACCACCTGATCGGGCGCCAGCAGGGATCCACCCAGGTCGTCGGCAACATCGGCCTCAGCCAGCTGCAGGCGCGGCCGGTGGTGACCCCGCAGGGCTTCGTGGCGATCGGAAACACCGACAACCAGAAGATCTCGTTGCTGTGCCTGGATCGCCTCGGCGAACGACGCTGGCAGGCGTCGTCCCAGCAGCAGGGCAGCATCGTCGGCGTGTCGCCGGTGATCTCGCTCGATCAACTCGTCGCGTTCGCCGTGATCATCATGGACAACGAGAACGCCGACCTGCACGTGCAGGCGTTCGACGCGCGTTCGGGCAAGCAGGCCTGGGACGCCCTGGTGGCGCGTGTGCCCGGGGCGCGGCGCTCGTTCAATGCCGGCGAGAGCGCCCTCATCCCGTCGCTGTGCCTGCACGAGGGCTCGCTCCTGGTGCTCTCGAACTGCGGCATCATCGGCTGCGTCGGTCCCGCAGGCGAAGTCCGCCGGGTGTGGAACTATCCGAGCCTGACCACTGATGAGAATCTCGGCGGCATGCCGGGCCTGACGCGCTCGACGCGCCGCGGATTGATCGCGGGCAACGGCCTGGTCGCGATCGCCACGCCGTCCGACAACCAGGGCGTCGCGCTCATCCTGGGCGAGGGCAACCAGTCGCCGATCCTGTATCGCGGCGACGGCGCCAAGGGCGACGTGCTGGCGGTCTCCGGAGGCTTCGCCCTGTTTTCCGGCAGCGTCATCAGCTGCCTGGACATCGCCCAGCGCAAGGCGCGGTGGAATTATTCCGCCAAGCTCACCGACTCGCAGGGATGCGTCGGCAATGGCCGCGCGCTGGTCGCCGGCAAGGAGAGCATGGTGCTGCTGGATCTCGCGACCGGCAAGGTCGTCGGCCAGCGCACCTTCGGTGCGTTCGACGCGTCATACGGCCTGGCGGTGGTCGATCAGACCCTGCTGCTCGGCCGGCCATCCCAGGTGACCTCGTACGGCGGGACCACCTCCACCCTCGATCGCCTGACCGAGGCCGCGAACCAGAATCCCAAGGATTTCCGTCCGCGCGCGCGCCTGGCCTCGCTGCTGCAGGTCCATGGCGACCTGGATCTGGCGTTCGACCGCTATGTCGAGGCGCTCGAGCGCGGCGCGCCCGCGGAGTACGCCGAGAAGGCGGCACGCATCGCGCGCCAGCGCCTCGATCTGTCAGTGGGCGAAGCGAAACTGTTCCCGCAGGCGCTCGCGAAGCTCGAGCGCCTCGCGCGGTTCGATCCGTCGCTGGCGGCCGAGACCGCCTATTGGCGCGCGCGCAATTCCGAGGCCTCGGGCAACAAGGCGGCCGCGGCCGCCGATTACCAGTCGGTGCTCACGCTTCCCGGACGCAGCATCGCGGTGCGCGACAAGGAGCACGTCGAGGTCCATCTGCACGCGCTCGCGCGCGCGGGCCTGGCGCGCATCGGCGGCAAGGACGCGGGCCTGGTCGGTACCGGGCCCGAGACCATCCCGACGCCTGCGGCCGGCAAGGAATGGACGGTCGCCGCCCATCGCGCGCGTGCGACGCTGATCTCGGGCGAGATGGCGGTCGGCTACGCCGACGGCTTCCTCGTCGCCAACCGCATCGTCGACGGCACCGAGGCCTGGTGGCGCAAGCCCGAGCGTCCCCTGCTCGGCGTCCAGTGGCAGCAGGGCAACGCTGGCGCGGGCATCCGCATCGAGGTCATCCCCGGGACCAGCGCCGATACCGCAGGTATGCGCACGGGCGACTTCCTGGTCGAATTCTCGGGCAAGGAGATCCGCGACTTCCAGCACGACCTGGTGCCGGCGGTGAAGAGCGCCGGCATCCGCACGCCGTTCACCGCGGTGGTGCTGCGCGGCGAAACCAAGGTGGCGATCAACGGCATCCTCGGCGGCGACATGGTCGAGCCGGTCGCCGCGAATGGCCGCACCGTGCTGGTGTGGCCGACCTCTCCGCCGCTCGGACCGGCTGGCGGAGGACCGGCCGGCGGATGGGTGGCGGTGCATGATCTCGCCACCGGGGCCGAACTGTGCCAGCGCTTCACCATCCCCAACACCACGACCGAGCAGGAATCTCCGCCCCCCCTGCTCTCGGTCGACGACATCATCGTCCTGATCGACGGACAGGACATCGTCGCCCACGCCGCACATGCCTCCGGAGAGGCGCCGGCGGGACGCGAACTCTGGAGGCTGCAGGGACTGGGTCCGAGCTTCAGCCTCGCGCGGCTGGTGCGCCAGCGCCTGCTGTGGCTGCCGGATGCCGAGCACGGCCACGGACGCTTCATCGAACTGGCCACCGGCCAGGTGATGGCGCAGGTTCCGGTCGACGGCGAGGACACGCCGCTGATCGACGGCTTCGATTGCCTGGCCCGCCAGGCGGATTCGCATCTCGCGTGCTGGGATCTCGGAACCGGGCGCCTGCGCTGGCGCTCCGAGGCGGTGGTCGCCAAGGTCCTGACCGCGCGCGGTGACAGCGTCTTCGTGCTGAGCGACCAGGACCAGCTGGCGGTGGTCGACCGTTTCAGCGGCAAGGTCCGGCGCACCTTCGGCGATTGGCACACCATCAGCGAATTCGCGGTCCTCGACGACCGCCTGTACCTGTATGCCCGGGCCAAGGAGGGCGGCGACGGATTCATCGCCGTCGACATCGCGTCGGGCTCGCCCGCATGGGAGCAATGGCTTCCGGCGAAGGTCGAGGTCCGCGAGTTCCGCGCCACCAGCCAGGGCCTGACCGCGATCATCCGCGACGATGAAGGCGCCGCCGCGCTCATCCTCGATGCCCAGGGCGGTAAGCCGCGCGCGATGGTGATCAACCTCGATCATGCCATCCTGCCTCTCGCCAACGGGCTGCTCGACGCCGGTCCTGAAGGCCTCCATGCGATGACCTCCTCGACCATCGAGGCCCCGACTCCGGTGCCGACGTCGAACGTCGCGGATCTGGTCGATCTCAAGGCGCTCGCGGCCGCGGCGCTGCCGAATCTCCGCTGGCAGCCGTGCGGGGATGGATCGTACGCCCTGGCGCGCGTGAAATCCTCGCTGGTGGTGTTCGCACGTCCGCATGCCGACATGGTCGTGCGCATCGGCGACGCGGGCCGACCGATCGACCGGCAATCGGTCGTGCTGCAGATGTCCGCGCAGGACGGCGGCGTGATCACGCTCGATGCTCCGCCGTCGACCTGGCGCCTGGGCGACCACGTGGTCGTGACCCAGGGCAAGGATCAGGTGCTGGTCGCCCGGCTCGAACCGCCCGCGGACCGCCCGGCGGGCCAGCCCTTGGCGGTGCGGGTCAAGTCGGGTGGGGTCTGCGATGGCCCAGACGCCCCCTGGTGGTTCAGCGCGGTGTGGCGCGTGGTCGCCGAGAGCGACAAGGCGCGTCCGAAAGACAAACGGTGATCGTCGGACTCGGCCTCGATCTGATCGGGGTCGAACGCATCCGCGGAGTCCACGCGCGCCACGGCCAGCGCTTCCTCGATCGCATCTACACCGCCGATGAGCAGCGCTATTGCCTCGGCTTCCGCGACCCCTCCGAACGCCTCGCCGCGCGCTGGGCCGCCAAGGAGGCGTGCATGAAGGCGCTCGGCACGGGGTGGGCCCACGGCGTGGGATTCACCGACATCGCGGTGCTCAGCGATCCATCCGGCGCTCCGGCGATCGAGCTCACCGGCGGAGCGCTCGAGCGCGCCACCGCGCTGAACGTGGTCCGGTGTTCGCTCACGCTGAGCCACAGCGACGGCATGGCCGCAGCCGTGGTGATCCTCGAAGCGGTATGACCACGATCAGGTGCGGACGCGAGCCCGGAGGCGCGGGTCGCGCGCGCCGCTCGGATCAGGCCGGATCGGCCGGATGCGCTTCGCGCACGGCGATCGCCGCCTCGTCCTTGCCCAGCCAGGCGTCGACGCCGAAATGCACCAGGTACAGCACCGGCGTGACCGCGACCGCGATGACGAACTTGTAGATGTAGTTGGTCAGGCTGACGGTGAAGGCGCCGGCGACCGGCCAGGGCTGTCCCCCGACCAGCGCGGGGATGATCACGAAGGCGAGGAAGATGACCACGAAGGTGTCGATCAGCTGGCTGACCAGCGTGCTGCCCTGCGCGCGCAGCCACAACATGCGTCCGCCGGTCTTGCGCCGAAGCCAGGTGAAGATCCAGATGTCGAGGAACTGTCCGAAGGTGAAGGCGCACAGGCTCGCGACCACGATCGACCAGGTCTGGCCGAAGGCGAGCTGGTAGGCCTGGTGCATCTCCACTGCGGTCGGGCCGCCGAAAGTGATGGTCGGCACGCGGATCGCGGTCTGCACCACCGGCTGCAGCAGCAGGTTGACCATGATCGCGAGGATGGTCAGCGTGCGCACCACCTTGCGGCCGTAGTACTCGTTGACGATGTCGGTCAGGATGAAGGTCAGCGGGAAGGCGAGGATGCCGGTGGTGGCGATGAACTCGTCGCCGCCGAGGCCGAGGTGGCGCGGGCGCAGACCCAGGATGGTGAAGTGCCACAGTTTCGCGCCCATCAGGTCGGCGGTGACGAAGAAGCCGATGAACAACGCGCATAGGACCAGCAGCAAGGTCTCCTTGCGCTCGGTCTCGGCGACGGGGGGCGGGACGATTTCGGCCATGCGATACCTCGCGCCGGCTTATGCACAATCCCGCAACGGTAACAACGGGAAACCCACCGGTGCGGGCAT
>JACDEN010000227.1 GCA_013816415.1 Planctomycetota bacterium | reverse complement strand
GTGGGTGGGGGCGCGCCCGGGCGCGCTTTCGGAATCGTCGCTCACGGGCGCTGCGCGCCCCTGCATCGCTGGCCGATGCCCGCCGCGCGGCGGCGGGTTCGTCAGATTCGCGAGCGACGGAGTCCGGTGCGCAGCGCGTTCAGGATCAGCGCGAGCGCCACGCCGATGGCGGATCCGAATCCGCAGCGCCTGCCACCTCCGCCATCGGCGCCTCCGTCGGATCCGCCGCCGGTCGTGGTGGTGCCGCCCGTGGTGCTGGATCCCGTCGATCCGGTGGTCGTGGTCCCGGTCGTGCCGCTTCCACCAGTGGTGGTCGGCGGTGGCGGGGGCGGATCGCTGGTGCCGTCGAGGCGCTCCCACGCGGTGCCGTTCCAGCGCTTGGTGAAGACCTGGCGCATCGATCCGTAGGAGACCTCGCCCCAGGCGGCGATCGGCGCGCCGCGGTCGACCGCGAGCACCAGCCGCTGCGCGCTCCCGAGCGTCGGCTGCACGTTCAGCGTCGTGCCGAGAGCACTCCAGGCGCCGCCGCGCAGGCGCGACACGTGGGCCTGCGGGCGCGTTCCGAGCGCGGCCTGCTCGACCCACCCCAGGTAGAGCGACGCGGTGGCCGGATCGGCGACCAGGCTCGGCCGATACGCCCACCCCGCCGCGTCGCGATTGAAGGCGCCAGCTCCCACCGCGCTCCAGGTGCCGTCGAAGAAGGTCTTCGCCACCAGCCGTGCGTTCCCCGCCTGTGTGCGTTCGGTCCATGCGACGTACGGCTGTCCACCGAGGATCGCAATGGTCGCGTCGTACGCCCATCCGTCCGCATCGAGGTTGAGTGTATCGCCAACCGCGACCCACGCCGAACCATTCCAGCGCGACACGTGCACCTGCGGCGGCGATTCATTCCATAGGCCGGGATCCGCGGTGTATTCCGTCCACGCGGCGTACGGCGTCGCTCCGTCTCCGGCAATGGCGATGGAGTCCGCGGTAGAGTTGGGCCGCGCGGCGACGGTGCCGTTTTCGCGGTTCAGCGCGCCGCCAAGCAGCGTCCATGACGACCCGTTCCACCGCTTCACATAGGCGAAGACCCGTTCGCGGAAGTAGTTCTTGTCGATCTCGAGGAATCCGATGTGCGGAATGCCGCCGATGTCCGCCAGGCACGAGCGGCCCTGGAAGACGAAGGGTTCGCGATCGGACGCGTTGTCGACCACGCCGATCGTCCCGCCGATCCAGGTCGAACCATTCCAACGCTTCGCGTGCACCTGGCATTTCTCCGCGCCGGAGTTGTTGGCGTCGTACCATGAGACCCAGGGCGAGCCGCCGATCAGCGCGAGCGATGGCCCGTGACTCTCGGTGCCGCCGTCCTGCTCGGCGTTGATCGCGGTGAAGTCCACGCCGAGCGGCGCCCAGCCGTCGCCCACGCGCTCATCGACGCGCACATGGAACCACGCGCTCAGCAGCGTATCCCACGGCCGTCCGCACTCGACCCAACCTGCGAGGAGGCGTCCGTCGGAGGCCGCCAGCACCGGCTCCTTGGCCCAGCCGGTCGCGTCGCGGTTGATCGAGCCGCTCGGCGGGACATAGGTGGCAGATGCCGTGCCCGCGTCTGGCCCGGTGCCGGCGTAGCGGAAAAAGCAGGTCTGGATGCCGTAGGCGAAATCGGTGGCGCTGGCGAAGCCGCCGTGCCCGACGTTCGCGAGGATGAACACGTTGTGCTCGGCGTCGAAGGCGAGCTTCTCGAACAAGCCGCTGTAAACCGGCGTCGGCACCTGCGGCGGGTGCAGCTCCGTCCAGGCGTCGGCCGCTGGGTCGTAGATCCAGGTATCGCTGTAGACGCGATCGCCATCGCTGCCACCGAACATCATGAACACATGATGGATGGAGTCGAAGGCGAGCGACGTCATGAACCTCGGTGCCGGACGCAGCCCGGGCGTCGCGCGTTTGGACCAGGTGTTGGTCGGCAGGTGGTAGGTAGAGATGTCGTTGAGGAAGCGCGTCGATTGTCCACCGAAGACGTAGCTTTTCCGATCATCGGGATCGAAGGCGACTGCCGAGAAATACAGCGATTCAGGCGGCGTCCCGGCAGGCTGCTTGTCTTCGAAAGCATTGGCGAGCGGATCGTAGGCGAAGGTGCCGCCGCCGAAGAACAGCCAGCGTTTGGCGACTGCGTCGTAGGTCGAGTAGCCGACGTTGATGTATCCCGGTTTTGGCGAGGTGTTCTTGTCCCGGCCGCTCTGGCCGAGGGGGTCGAACCACCACAGGTGATACGGAGTCTCGGGTTGGTTCGATCCCGAACTCGCGCCGTAGAATAAGAACTGCTTCAGGTCGGGATCCCAGTCGAAGGTTCCCACGCCATGTCCCGCTTCGGCCATGGTCTCTCCGTGGACGAGACCACCGACATCGAGGATGTCCCAGCGGTTGGTGGTGAAATCGTAGGCGCACAGCGCGGTGTTCGGCTCCGAGCCCATCTCGTGGTAGTTGCCGAGGATGACCGCCTTCGACACCGGCGCGGGCGCATACACCAGGCGGTCGTAGCCGACCGCCTGCGCCGCGAACCCCTCCGTCCGCGTGGTGACCCAGGTGCCGACGGGGATGGCCTCGGACGCGGCGGCGACACCCGGCATCAGGCACAGCGCGCCCAACAGCGCGGCGATGGAGGAGAGAGCGGGACCGGTGATGGGCGTGGTGGGCATGACCTGACCCGCGCGGGCGGGCCGTCTGTTACCGCGGCCTCACGGCTCGTGGGCGGCCGAGTGATACGGGCATGCGCGGCGAGGACGTGGCGGCGGTAACAACTGCGCGCGCCGCGCGGGTACGGGTCCCGACCACTGGAGCACGCGCATGGCCACCGCCGTTTCCATCCTGCATCGTCTGTGCCTGGCCCTCCTGCTGCTCGCGGCCGCGGTGCGCGTCTCCGCGCTCGATGTTCCCGCCAGCTACAACCGCGGGCATCCCCGCCTGCCTCATCCGGACGCCGCCTATCTGCAGCGGCTCGCGGCGTCTCCGATGTACGCGAAGTACCGGGCCGCCGCCGAAGCCTGGGATTCTAGCGATCCCACTCACGTGCTCGGACAGTTCCGTCGCTTCCTGATCGCCTATCTGGCATCGAAGGCCGCGGGGGCGCCGAACGCGTCCTGGCTCGCGAAGGCCGAGGCGCTCGCGGATCTCGGACCGACCTGGGGCAAGCTGCTGTATGCGCGCAACGACGGCGTCGGCGACGGCACCTACACGCTGCGCAGTCCCACCGCGAACTTTCTCACCGGCCTCCCCGGCGGCGGGAGCGCTGCGGGCCAGCTGCTGTCGATCAACGGGCGCATGGCCTGGATCACTGCGGTGATCGACGCCCACACCATCACCGTCGGCGCCAGCATGGCGCCTCCGACCGGCAGCGGCCTGAAGATCCGCATCGTCGGCGGGTACCAGGCGTTCATGCTGATGAAGATCGCGATGCTCTACGATTGGCTGTACGCCGATCTCAGCGCGCACGCGCGGGCGGAGTTCCGATCGCAGCTCGACTCGCTCGCCACCATCTGGGAGGAGGACTGGGCCGGGCTTGGGGCCTGTCCGTACAACGACGTGATGTATGTGCGCATGTCCTGCGACGGGCTGATCGGCGCGCTCGCGCTGTATCCCGACGCCGACGATGCCGATCCGGTGGCCAGACGCGGCAGCTATCACCTGTCGTACATGAAGGACAAATTCATCGACGTGCTGCTGCCGGTATGGCATCAGGTGTTCGGCGAGCACGGCGGCGGCTGGCACGAGGACTGGAACGGCTACGTCAACTCGCCATCGGGCACCAGCATGACGCAATGGCTGGTCGCGCCGCTGCTATCGTGGCAGGAGGCCACCGGCGATCCGCTGTTCGCGCGCGAGTCGTGGCTGCGCAATTTTCCCTATTGGACCATGCACATGACGCGGCCCGACATGACCCTCGAACGCATCGGCGAGGTCGCAGGCCCGTACCTCACCAGCGAGTATGCGATCAACTTCGACCTCGGGGCCGGACTCGGTTCGCTCTGCGGCCTCGCCGCGATCTATGATGATCCGGTGGCGCGCGGCTGGGCGCGCCAGCTCAACGGCGAATTCGCGGCTGGTCCCGACGGCTTCGAACCGTCGGCGTATCCGTTCTTCGATCCCGATACCACGGCCAGACCGACCGCGCCGCGCTCGACGCTGCCGACCACCCACGACTTCGACGGCTGGGGCGTGATCTGCGCGCGCTCGGGCTGGGGCGAGGACGACACCCTGGTGACGTTCAAGTACGGCGACAACTTCTGGTCGCACACCCAAGCCGACACCGGATCGTTCACCATCATGCACCGTGGTTCGCTGGCGATCCACAGCGGCAACTACCGTCCCGGCTCCGCCAGCCCGCATGAGGTCGAGTACGGCAAGCAGAGCATCGCCCACAACACTCTGCTGATCGTCGACCCTGCCGATGCCTATCCGACGCAGACCTTCACGACCATCGATGAGACGGGGAGCGTGCTCCGCGAGATCCCCAACGACGGCGGCCAGCGGCGCGTCGGCAGCGGGATGAACCAGCGTTTTTTCGATCAGCGCTCGCCGATCACCAAGGCCGACTGGATGGCGAACTACGACACTTACCACATGGGCAGCCTGGTCGCGTACCACGCCAGCGCCGCATACACCTATGCGGCGGTCGACATGACGCCGGCTTACGGCAATGCCGCCAGCGCGACCTCGCCCAACGCGACCTGCCGCACCAAGCGCGCGGATCTGGTGGTGCGCCACCTGCTGTTCGTGCCGCCGCGCTATGTCGTGGTCTACGACCAGGTGCGCTCGACCGATCCGGCATTCACCAAGAAATGGCTGCTGCACAGCGTCAATCAGCCGCTGGTGACCGGCAACCGTTTCGAGATCCGGCGCACCGAGCTGGTCGACGAGGCTCCGTACAACTGGACGCTCGGCATGGTCGACGTGCTGCGCCATGCCAGCGCCGACGGATTGAAATACCAGTACGGCGGCAAGCTCGTCGGCTGGATGGTCGAGCCGCAGGGGGCGATCTCGGTCGTCGGCGGCAAGGGTAGGGAGTTCTGGATCGAGGATCCGCAGCGCCCGGGGACCGGGACCAACTGGAACCAGAGCATGCCTGGACAATGCGAGGGGGCCTGGTCGTTCCTCACGCCCGACGAGCCGAACCGCGTGTCGTCGGACGCGCGCTACGCGCCGGTCGAGCCGGGTTCGTGGCGCATCGAGGAATCTCCTGCCAGCCCCGCGCGCGACGACCGCTTCCTCAACGTGATGTTGGCGGCGGACGCAGGCGACTCGGATGTTCCCGCGCGCGTCGATCGCATCTCTGACGCGACGCGCATTGGTGCGCAGTGGTCGGATGGGACCGGATCGTACCGTGTCGCATTCGCGCGCGACGGTCTCGGCGGCCATCTGACCGTCAGTGGCGTACAGGCGATCGATGAGGATCTCGCGACCGCGCTGCCGCCCGCGACCGACGGCGGCGGCACCACCTCGGGC
>JACDEN010000226.1 GCA_013816415.1 Planctomycetota bacterium | reverse complement strand
GGCTTCGCCCTACGGTTTGGAGGGATCTTACCAACATTAGCGGGGGCATCGCCAGTGGCCTGGCGCGGAAAACAAATATCGTCAGCTGTCGGGAGAGAACACATGGCCAAGCAGTGCGACGAGATCGATTACCGTCTGATCGGCGAAGAGATGCAGGCGGTGGTGGTGACCCTGGATCCGGATGAGCAGGTGATCGCCGAGGCGGGGACCATGCTCTACATGACCGATGGCATCGACATGCAGACGTCGATGGCGAACGGCAAGGGCACGGGCTTCCTCGGCAGCCTGATGAAGGCCGCGGGGCGGATGCTCACGGGCGAAAGCTTCTTCATCACCTCGTACACCAATACCGGCCGCGCGCGCAGCGATGTCGCGTTCGCTGCACCTTATCCGGGCAAGATCGTCCCAATCGACCTGCAGAAGCACGGGGGCACGCTGATCTGCCAGAAGGATTCCTTCCTGTGCGCAGCCCGCGGGACCGAGGTCGCGATCTCGTTCCAGAAGAAGCTCGGCACCGGCTTGTTCGGCGGCGAGGGCTTCATCCTGCAGAAGCTCAGCGGCGATGGTCTCGCCTTCGTCCATGCCGGCGGGTCGGTGTTCCCGATGGATCTCGTTGCCGGACAGAAGCTGCGCATCGACACCGGATGCATCGTCGCCTTCGAAGCGACGGTCACCTACGACATCCAGATGGTGCGCGGGTTCAAGAACGCGCTCTTCGGCGGCGAGGGACTCTTCCTCGCGACCTTGCAGGGTCCGGGTCGCGCCTACCTGCAGACGCTGCCATTCAGCCGCCTCGCCGACCGCATCGTGTCGGCATCGAAGTTCGGCGGAAAATCGCGCGATGAAGGCTCGCTCCTCGGCGGCCTGCTGATGGGCGATTCCGACAGTTAGCGCTCCTTGATTTTTTGTTAACTATAGATAACATTTAGTCATGATCTCGCTCAACGCCCTGGATCGCGGCACCGGCGTGCGCCGGTGGTTCCTCAATCGCGCGGGCGGACTCCTCGCCGCGGCCGCCATCGCCAGCGAGACGGTGATGGCGCTGTTCACGCGCATCCGCTTCAGCGAAGGCCGCGTGGATGGCGGACGCGTGGTGATGCGCCATGGCGTCCCCCTCGCTGAAATCAGCGGCAATCCCGCCGCGCTCGGCACCAGCGCCGGCACCCTGTTCAGACGTCAGCTCGGACCACTGCTGCGGTTGATGGGCATGCATCCGCCGCTGATCGTCAGCATCCTGACCGGCCGCATGGTCCCGCTCGCCGGATCGATCCCTGCGCACTATCGCGCGGAACTCGCGGCGATGGCCGCGGCGGCGGGCGTCTCGGAAGATACCCTGGTGAAGGCGAACCTGGTCGTCGACACCTGCTGCAGCGCCCTGGTGCGCGCCGGCGATCACACGAGCGGTCGTCCGCTGGTCGTGGCGCGGAACATGGATTTCTATCCGGCGGCGATCCTTGGACCCGCGAGCGTGGTGGCGGTCGTGCGTCCGCTCGGCAGGCACGCGTTCGCCTCGATCACCTGGCCGGGATACGCCGGCGTGATCAGCGGCCTGAACGCGCCGGGCGTCTGCGCCTGCATCCTGCTGAATTACGGCTCCCACGGCATCCGCCCGGGAACGCCGATCGGCTTCCGCGCGCGCGAGGTGCTGGAGAACGCCGACGATCTCGAGAGCGCCGCACGGTGCTTCGCGGCGTCGCCGGTGGCCTCCAGCCATTATCTCCTGCTGGCTGACGACCACGGCGCGGCGGTGGTCTGGGAGGACCAGGCGGGATTCCATCGCCACGACCTGCACGAGGGCTGGCTCGCCTGTTCCAATGGCGTGCGCGATGCGACGACGCCGCTCGCGATCGACGACCGCGGCCGCTGCCTGCGCGGATTATCAGCCAGCGCGCCGGAAGCGCTCGACCGCAACGAGCCGTGGATGCGCCGGACCATGACCGCGTCCTACCTACGCGGCATCAACACCCAGGCGATGCTGTTCATCCCCGCGCAGCGCCGTCTGCAGCTCGCGGTCGGCACCGGGTCGCGCGCCGCCGCGCTCAGCCCGTGGCTGGAGGTCGACCTCGCGCAGGTACTCGCCGGCTCGCCGCTCGCAGAGGCCCCGGTGCGGATGTGGGATCCGGTCGCGCAGCCGGCGCACCACTACACTGACTGATCATCGGCCTCAGCGTTCACTGAGCACGGCGGCCAGACGCTTCGCGCATTCGCTCCGGAAGGCATCGCCGTCGATTCCGGGCGGCGGCGCCCGCTGCGCGACGCCGATGGCGGAAGCCATGCCTTCGAGCCACGCGACGGAGTCCTTCGCAGCGGCGCCCGCCGGGTTCATCGCGGCGGCATTCCACAAGGTCAGAGCGAAGCGGTAGTCGTCGAGCCCTTCCCGGCAGCGATGCAGACCGATGGTCGGGATCACACCGCTGCGCGTCCAGTTGATCATCGCCGTGTCCGGCTCGCGGCCGTCGAGGTCGAAGAACTGGTAACCGTGCAGTGCCAGCGCGTGCCATTGCAGGAATCCCGTCACGCCTTTCCTGCGTTCCGACCACAGGTAACGGCCGAAGGTGTAGCGGTCGCGGCCCTGGTTGTAGATGTAGACATCGCGCTTCAGCTGCCGCGCCTTGTCCAGATCGGCCGCCGCATGCACGTTGAGCGCAGACCACGCGAGTTCGGAAAACATCTCCTGCATGGCTTGATCCAACGGCGTGGTCCCCTTCCAGTCGATCGAGTAGCCGCCGCCGATGCGCACGAATGGCACCGCCTGCCGATACGCGCGCATCAGTTCGAGCTGGGCCTTCGCGACCTCGATCACCCGCGGCTCATCGGTGAAGGTGTAGGCCATCGTCGGCCATCCGGCCGCTTGGCCATGATCGCGGACGGCGCCCCAGACCAGCTTCAGCAGCTCGGAGAAGGGTTTGCCGGTGGTCGCCTCCCAGCGATGGCCGGTCTCGCCGATCACGTACTGGTCGTGCAGGCCGCGCACCATCGCGGGACCGCCATAGGACATGATCTCGCCGGTGAAACCGCATTCCTTCAGGATCGCGAATAATCCGTCGCAGTCGCGGAAATCCAAGAGCGGCCGGCCCTGCGCATCCATACCGGAGAACGCGATGTCGGGTCCACCGCTGAAGGTGGTCATGCCGCTCTGCCGCAGAGTGGTCAGCAGTTCGCGCAGCGCGGGTCCGCGGCGCTCGGCGCTGAATTCGCGCGGCACGGTGGCGCCGTAGAAGCCGACCGGGATGTCGACCTGATCCAGCGCCAGATCGAGCACATCGATGGCGATCGGCAGTCGCTTGGTGCGCGACCCCTGGACCAGAGTCACCGTTCCCGCGTAACGCCCGGGCCTGGTCCGCGCGGGGACATGCACGGTCAGCCAGCACTGGCGCGTGGAGCCGCGTTCGAGCGGCAGCCGTCCCCCGATGAGCGGGCGCAGGGTGTCAGGCTCCAGTCGATACGCGATGTCATTGAACCCACGCTTGAAGGACTGCGCGACCAGGCGCAGGTCGACCTCCGCTGACGGGATCGTCCCCTGGGCACCGACGAGGTCGGAGCAGGCGAGCGTTCCTGGGCCGGACGCGTCCTCGACCAGCGGCCTGACCGCGAAGGTCACCGACACCCGCTGATCGCGGGCTGCCGATCGCGTCAACGAGCCGGCCTTCAGACCTGGAGCGTCGATCGCGGTGAGCGTGTCGTCGAGCGACGGGAAACCGAACCACCAGCCCTCGGCGGCCGCTTCCTTCGGGATCTCGAGCGCGGCGGCCTTGGTCAGGCACACCGCGCGCGCGGCGAATTCCTCGCGGTTGCGTCGCTCGACCTCGGCGATCCACGCCTCCGCCTCGCGCTGCTTGTCCTCGGGAAAGAGGATCACCGCCGCGACCTTGCTCGACCACGGCGCGTCGGATCCGAAGCGCAGGTTGACCGCGCCATCGGTGACCGCGCAGGCGAAGCGCTTGGGCGTGAACAGCTGCTGGACGTACGTCGTCCACGGATCGTCGCCGACCTTCGGCTCGACCGCCTCGAAGCGGAAGAGGAAATCGGTCGCGCCGTCGGCGCCCCGGTCCTCGGCCCAGGCCTGCGTTCCTTCGGCTGCGATCCAGCGCTTGCGGTGATGCGCGGTCTCGCCGCCCCAATAGCCGCAATCATCGAACACCACCCACGCGCCATAGCGGCCGTTGGGAACGTCGACGACGAATTCGAGCTCCTCATTCCCCATCTCCAGCCAATCCCCATAGAGCCGCGTGGGAAAGCCGTCGTCGCGCGCACGGTGGGAATCGATCGCCGTGTGGACGAGGCCGGCTTTTCGTCCGTCCTTGCCATGGATGGTGTTCCAGGTGATGCCGGTGAATCCAGGGAAGAGGGTCTGATCCTCCGGGCCGAAATCGAAGGCGAGGATCCCGGCGGGCGGCCGCTCGCTGGTCAGACGCATGTGGTCGATGTAGATCGACCCGGGCTTCGCGCAGGTGAAGCCGAGATCCAAGCGCACGATCGCCGTTGGATCGATGTTGCCTGGGATGTCGTTTCCGCGGCTGCCACCTTCGCCGCGATAGAGGCCGTTCACCGGGATCGATACGGTGTTCGCGCCGGGCCGGAGGTTGAACCTCCCGTTGTGCCGATTCCAGTACGAATCCTTCTTCTGCCATTGCTCATCGCCGACCAGCAGGCTGCCGCCGACCGGCTCCTCTCCCTCGACGAACATGTCGATCTCGAGCGAGTCGTGGCCCGACCAGTCCTTCGGCAATCGGAAACAGGCCATGTAATCGCTGGCAGATATCTTCAGCGATTTCGCGCCATGGGTGACGTGCTGATCGCTCAGCGCCGCAGATTTGTTGCGGACCTCCCACATGCCGAGATCGGCAGGCGTTTCGAAATCGCACAACTGCGTATCGGCTCCCGGGCAGAGGCACGCGCATGAGGCCAGAATCGTGACGAGGGCGACGATGCCGGGGGCGGTGGTCATGGCGTCAACGCTCCCCCGCTGCCGTCCTCTGTCAATCACGCCCGGGGCGCACGCGTCAGACCGGCAGCGGAGACGGCGTGAATGCGGGGAATGCGGACGCCAGCGCACCGACTGCACCCATGCGCGCGAGGACCGGAGCGAGCGCGTCGCGGTAGTCGTGCACCACCAGAACATCACCCGGCCCTTCGAGGGAAGCCCCCTCCAGACCGGGCCAGCGGCAATGCATGCCACCGGGAGTGCCGCCGCCGAGAACGAACATGACGCCACCGCGGCCGTGATCGGTGCCGAGGCTCGAGTTCTCGTAGACCCGGCGGCCGAATTCGCTCATCACCACCACGCTGGTGGTCGCCAGGGCAGCTCCGAGATCGGCGGCGAACGCCGACAGACCGGCACCGAGCGTGCGCATCATCGGTCCGATCTGCGCGCCCTGGAAGAAATGGCTGTCCCATCCGGGAAAATCGATGGTCGCACCGCGCAGGCCGACGCGCGCCTTGACCAGCTGGGCGATCTGCGCCAGTCCGCGCGAGAACTCGTCGCTGCCATAGGCCGCTCCGTGTTCCGGTCGATAGGCCGTGGCCCGC
>JACDEN010000225.1 GCA_013816415.1 Planctomycetota bacterium | reverse complement strand
GACCTGGTACGTCGGCAGCGTCCGCCACGACAACACCTGGATCTTCGACATCGTCTACACCGGCCAGCGCAACCCCAGCAGCTGAAGCGGCGATCCGGTGGTTATGGAACCGGCGTGGGCGCGGTCCTAGTGGTGCCCACACCTTCTTCGCGGGGAACCCCCATGCGCACCCTCGTCGCCTCCCTCATGATCGCAGCGACCGCATCCGGCCTGTCGTCAGCTGCCGGGGCGGCCGATACCCCCGCGACGGAACCGGCGTCCGACGCGGCGGCCGCCGCCACCACCCTGGTGCGGCCCATCCTCTGCGCCGATCATCGCGTCATCGACCAGGAGGTTCCGCTCGAGTGGCTGGCGCGCGCCCGCGTCATGCCGATGGTCCACGCGCACGCTCCGCTGGACCGGGCGCTGGCGAAGGGCCTCGACGAGCTCGCTGCCGCGGACGCCGACCGCTACACCATACGCAGCGCCTACACGCCGATGCGCGATTGGCTCAAGGCCGGTGGCTTCGCCCATTTCCAGGTCGGCGCGGGATGCCAGCCCGACAGCCGCATCGCGGATTTCGGACGGCTGATGGACCGCAACCGCATCGGGGACCTCGCCAAGGTCGCGCAGATGCAGTTCGACACCCGCGATCTCCCGAGCGGACGCGAGATCGAAAGCGGCTACAATCAGTATTCCGCGGTGATGGAGATCAACATCTCCTCGGTCGCCCTGGAGGGCGTCTACACCGAGACGCTCTCTTCCCGCCGTGTCGTCGGCAACGGGACGACCACGGCGATCACCGGGCCGCAGACGTATCCGCTCGAACTGCCGAACGTCGGGGTGCGCCACCTGCGCACCAACGTCAAGGTGCCGATCGGACTCGGCAGCGAAGGTCCCGGCATCGCGCCGGTCGCCATCGGGCCGTGGCCGCGCGATCCGCGCGTCGCCTGGGCCACCTATCGCGACGGCATGGAGAAGCTCGAGGCCGCGCATCCCGCGACCAGCTTCGTGTGGACAACCATGCCGATCGCCGCATCGGCCAACGCGCAGCGCACCTGGTTCAATGCCGAGGTCCGCGCCTACGCGAGCGCGGAGAGCAAGATCCTGCTCGACCTCGCCGACATCGAGAGCCACGACCCGGCCGGCCACGTCCAGGCCGACCGCCAAGGCGAGGTCCTGGCGAAGGACTACGCCATGCCCGGCCAGGGCGGCGAGGTGAATGCCGACGGCCGACGCCGCGAAGCCAAGGCGTGGTGGTGGCTGATGGCGCGCATCGCCGGCTGGAAGTCGGATGCGGCCAGCGATTCCACCGCGCAGCCCGCCGACAAGCACGACTGATCCCAATTTCCGGCACTTGGATTGCCGAGGCGGCAAAAAATCCCCGCTCGAGATCGACGTCCGTCAAAAAGGCGGTTCAGCTATCCGATCAAGGTGACCTTGTAACGGGAGTTGGGGCCAGATGCTAGGCGTCCGACCGAGGAAGTTTCCTGGTGGAAATGACGAGGGAGGCAACGACGCAGCTGGCCCCAAATGCCGTTACAAGGGCTGATCATAACCGGTGAGCTCGACGTAGCCGTGGCCGGCCGGGCGTCCCCCGGAGCGCACCTCGACCGCGCCCTCCCAATAGCGGAATCCGACGTCGAGTTCCTGATCCGCCAGCAGCGGCCGCACCTCGAGATCGAGCCCTGCCGACGGCGCGACCAGGCGCCAACCCGACGGATAGGTCGCGCCGCTGCGCGGACTCTTCCAGCGGCCGGTCGCGATGATCTCCGCCTCGCTCATCGCGATGACCGAGGTCGATCCGTCGACAGCGATCAGCGTTCCGCTGCTGAAGGGATCGACGCTGCCGTCGCCGCGGCGAATCCGGTACAGCATCACCTCGCGCCCGTCGTCGAGCTGGAGCGAGAACCAGTCCCAGCCGACCTGATCCGGCGCGAGCGCGCTGGTCGACCATTCGCGATCCATCCACGACGAGCCCGACACATCGTACGATGCGCCGCCGACCGTAATGCGTCCGCTGGTCGGCATGCGGGTCAGCGAATAATAGTACGACGCGTTGTCGGCGCTCTTGCGGCTGAGGCCGTGATCACCCTCGAGCACCACCGGCTTCCCGGGAGCGAGCGCGAGATCGATGGCGACGCCATCGGCATCGGCGCGCAGACGGGTCGGCGACCAGCCGTCCGCCGACCAGCGGTCGATCCACACGCGATAGGGATCCGCCGCGGCGCCGGAGAGTCCGAGCGCCCCGCGCGCGATCACGGCGTGGGAATGGAACTTCCCTCCGGCGATGTCGCTGATCGCGAAATGCGCGAAGTACAGATCGTGCGCCGCCCACGCCGAGGCGCGTGCTGGCGCGTCGGCGGTGATCGCGACCCGGAAGAAGGTGAGTTGATAGCCGAAGCGCCGACCGTCGGGGGACGACACCACGCCGGTGTAGTACCACCACTCCGAGCGGAATTCGGGATGCGGTCCGTGGTCGGCGGGGAAACGGAATTCCCGCGGATCGGACGCGCGGGCGAAGCCGGCTTCGGCCGGGCCGCTGAGCGCAGCAGCGACGCTGGCTGCGGGTGCGGGCGCCACCGGCGTGCGGACGGTCCACATCCAGGCGGCGACCGCCAGGACCGCGACGCCGGCGATGATCAGGATCCTGCCCATGGTCATTCGCGCCGCAGCACCGCGGCAGGTGGAGTCGAGGCGAGCCGCCGCGCGGGATGGATCGCCGCCAGCAGCGACGCCGCCAGCGCCAGCGCGACCGCCTGCAGGCAGAGCCAGGGATCGACGCTGATCGCGAAGGTCCAGCCGAAAGACCGGCGGTTGATGACCAGCGCGAGCACCTCCGACAGGGCGATGCCGAGCGGAATGGAGAGGACGCCGGCGAACAACCCGGTGATCGCGGCCTGCCCGCCGATCAACGCGGCCACCTGCCCGGGAGTGCAGCCATGCATGCGCATCAGCCCGATCTCTCGCGCGCGTTCGAGCGCCAGCGACAGCAGCGCCCCGAGGATGCCGAGGAAGGCCACTGCGCCCGCGAGGATGCGGATGACGCCGGTGATGGCAAAGGTTCGGTCGAAGACGATCAGCGAATCGCGGCGCAGCGACGCGTTCGAGGACATGGCCAGCTCGTCGCTGCCGGCGGCTGCGCGCAGCGAGGACATGAGCTGCTCGGGGGTCGTCCCCTCGGCCGCCAGGAACGAGGCGGCCGAGAATCCGCGGTCATCCCACCAGCGGTCGTAGGCGGCGCGGCTGATGAACACCGTGCCGCGGTCGTTGCTGTAATCCTTGATGACGCCGACGATCGCGAAGTCGTGGTCGCCGCGGTCGGTGCGCATCCACACCGACCCGCCGACCCGGGCCTGATGGTGGAAGGCGTACGGCTCGGTCACCAGCACCGCCTCGCCGCCGCGGAACGCTGGCCACGCCGACTTGGGCGTTCCCGACAGGAAGCGGAAGCTGCCGTGGAATTCGTCCGACACGTCGAAGGCCACCAGGTCGATGCGCCCCTCGGGCGTCGATGGATGCGCATCGCGTTTGGTCACCATCGCGCGTACGCCGGGTGCGGCGGCGAGGCGCTCGACCAGGCCATCGGGCAACGGCACCTCGCCGAAGCGCGCAGGGACCGCGCGCGGGGGACTGACGTAGACATCCGAACGCAAGGTCGCATCGAGCCATTCGATCAGCGAGGCGCGGAAGGATCCCACCATGGTTCCGACGCCGAGGCTGGCCGCCGAGGCGATCACCAGCGCCGCCACCGCGACCCCGGTCCGGCTGAGGGTGGCGACGACCGAGCGTGCGGCCATGGCGGCGATCGGTCCGCCGAGCCACCCCAAAAGCGGCCGGATCGTCCAAGCGCCGAGGGCGACCAGCATCGGCATCAGTGCTGCGTAGCCGAGGATCAACACCGCGAGCGCCGCGAAGCCGACGATGATGCTGCGTCCGCTGCAGGCGATGGCGACACCCGCGAGGGCGATCGCGGCGACACCCGACGCGGCGAGCCAGGGCGCAAGGCGCAGGGTCTTGGATTCGATCGTCGACCGGCCGACCGCGGCCGCCGGCCGGGTGCGCGTCGCCTCCCACACCGGGATGCCGGCGGCGATCAGCGTCGCGCCCATCCCCAGCGCCGCGTTGAGCGCGAGATGACCGATCGGCACCGCGACATCCCGCACCGCCACGACGAAGTAGAGGTCGCTGACGGTGCGGGTGATGCCGGCGACCAGGACCTGCGCGGCGCCGATGCCAGCGATGACTCCGATCGCGGTGCCGATCGCGCCGAGCACCGCCGCCTCGCCGATGATCGCTCCTGCCACCTGCCCACGGGTCGCGCCGGCGAGCCGCAGATGGCCGATCAGCTCGCGCCGCTGCACCACCAGGAAGCTCATGGTGTTGTAGATGAGGAACATCCCGACGACCAGGGCGAGCAGGCTGAGCGCGGTGAGGTTGAGATGGAAGGCGCGCGTCATCTGCTCGAGCGCAGCGGTTCGCGCGCCGGCGGGAACGAGCTCTGCTCCCGCTGGAAGAGCCAACGCTGCGAGGCGGCGGTCGTCCTCGGGAGCGATCACATCGATGCGGTCGATGCGCCCGACCCGCTCCAGGATCTCCTGGGCGGTGCTGATGTCGACCACCGCCACGTCGGCGAGCGCGCGTCGCGCCATCGCCTCTCCCGCATCGAGCAGCGCCACCACGCGCAGCGGACGCGTGCGAGTGCCGATCCTGATCGCGAGCTCGGATCCGAGTTCGAGCCCCAACTCGTCGGCGGTCGCCCGCAGCAGGGCCACCCCATCGGGCGTCCCCATGAGCCGCATCACCGCCGATCCGGCGCCGCCGCTGCCGCCAGACGAGCCGACGCCGCCGACGTACGGCCTGAACGGCTGCTCGCTCAGCGGATCGACTCCGGTCAGCTGCAGGATCCGCCCAGGCCGCGACGGCAGCGACACATCGCACGCCACCACCGGCGCGGTGGCCAGCGGCGAAAGCTCGCGCCGGATCCGCAGGTACTCCGCATCGGGAATCCCCGACGGGCCGGCGACGATCTGATGGGTCGCGCGTCCGGCGACCCCGGCCACCGATTCGGCGAACGCGCGGCGTGAACTCGCGATGGCGAGATCGATACCGGTGGACATGCCGACGCCCAGGGCGATCCCGATCACCGCGAGCGCGACAATCCACGGATGGCGTTTCAGGTGGCGGAGGTTGGCGAGGAGGAGGAGGCGGGAAAGTCCGACGTCCTTCGCACGTTCGGGTTCAACGACCACGAACAGCGCTCTCTGTCAGTATCTCCGGACTCGGGACTCCGGACTCCGGACCATCTTTCGAATCCGGATTTATCAAACGATTCACCCATCCGCCATCGTCCACGACCGATCCGCGATCTTCGCGACCTCAGGGCTGTGGGTGGCGACCAGCATGGTCGCGCCGGAGCCACGGATCAGGCGCGCGAGCAGGTCGAGGGCGCGGGCGGCGTTGCCGGCGTCGAGGTTGCCGGTCGGTTCGTCGGCGAGCACCAGGTCGGGCTGGTGGGCGAGCGCGGCGGCGATCGCCACGCGCTGCTGCTCGC
>JACDEN010000224.1 GCA_013816415.1 Planctomycetota bacterium | reverse complement strand
GTGCCGGCGCATCCGCGGGCCGTGTGGTGGAAGCTGCCGGCGCTGGCGTCGGCGATGGAGCGCGGTTCTGGCAGGCGACCGGCAGCAGCATCGCCGCCACCGCCACCGCGACCACGATCGGGCCGGGCCAGCGACGCAAGACCAGGCGAACCCACGCCAGGGGACGTTCACGCATGCGATGCCTTCCGTCCGAGAGTACCGTGGCTGTCGTCGTCACCGCCGTCGAAAGATGCGTGCCACCCGTCGTGCGCCATCTGCACTCCGGGAGGCAACCGCGATTGCCAGTCGGCGAAGCGGACCTCGTGGCCCATGTGGGTGAGCACGGTGCGCTGCGGGCGCACGCGCTCGATCACCGCGAGCGCCTCGTCCCAATTCAGGTGCGTCGGATGCGGCGCTTCGCGCAGCATGTCGAGCACCAGCAGATCGACGCCGCGCAGATGCTCCTCGGCCGCGGTCGGAAGCTCCTTCAGGTCGGTGAGGTAGGCGAGGCCGCCGCAGCGGAAGCCGGTGGTCCGGCCCCCGGGGCCGTGGCTCATCGCGAACGACCGCACGTCGATGCCGCTGATCCCGGTGGGCACGCCGTCGATGAGGTCGCGCGCCACCAGTGCCGGCGAGCCCATGTGGTAGAGCTCGTCACGCGAACCGAAGCAGAACGGGAACATCGACAGCAGCTGCTCGAGGTGGTCGGCGTGGCCATAGACCGGGATGCTCTCGCCCATCAGGCGGTTGAAGTGCCTGAGGTCGTTGATCCCGTGCGAATGGTCGGCGTGGTCATGGGTCATCAGCACGCCATCGCAGCGCGTGATGCAGCGCTGCGGATAGCCAGCCCCGGACCAGTCGCGGTACGGATCGCGCATCTGGTGCATCAGGTCGGGCCCGACATCGATGAGCAGGATCTGACCGCGCGGTCCGCGCAGGAGCGCGCCCGAGCGCCGGCGCTGATCGCGCGGATCATCCGACCACAGCGACGGATATCCCCACGGGGGATTGCCGTGGCTGGTGCCGCAGCCGGTGATGACGATTTCCCAGGAGGACATGTGGGGAGGGTTGGTGGTTGGTGGTTGGTGGTTGGAGGTGGACAGCCGGCAATGGCCGTCAGTGTGCCGTCGAAACCACCAACCACCAACCACCAACCACCAACTCTCCTATTCCTCAGACCCCGCCCGCACGAACTGCCGGTACAGGTTCGCGTAGACGCCGCCGCGTGGGAGCAGCTCGACATGGCGCCCGCGCTCGATGATGCGGCCGTGGTCGAGCACCAGCACCTGGTCGGCATGGCGGATGGTGCTCAGGCGGTGCGCGACCACGAAGCTGGTGCGGCCGCGAAGGAGCTTCGCCAGCGCGATCTGCAGGCGCAGCTCGGTCAGCGCGTCGATCGAGCTGGTCGCCTCGTCGAGGATGATGATGCGCGGGTCGGCGAGCATCGCGCGCGTGAAGCAGATGACCTGACGTTGGCCGAGCGAGATGCCGCTGCCCTTTTCGCCAACGACGGTCGACAATCCGCTCGGCAGCGCCTCGAGCAGATCCAGGCAGTCGAGCGCGCGCGCGGCGTCGACGATCTCGGCGTCGGTCGCCGCCGGCCGGCCAACGCGGATGTTGTCCGAGACCGAGCCGCGAAACAGGAAGTTGTTCTGCAGCACGATGCCCATCTGGCGGCGCAGCGACCCGGAGGTCACCGAGCGGATCTCGTGGCCGTCGATCAGCAGCTCGCCCGCGCTCGGCAGGTAGAATTTCGATACCAGGTTGATGATCGAGCTCTTGCCGCTGCCGGTGTGCCCGACCAGCGCGATGGTCTGCCCGGGCTCGGCGGTGAAGGATATGCCGTGGAGCACCGGCTTGCCCGGGTCGTACGCGAAGGTCACGTCTTTGAACTCGACCCGTCCGGCGATCGGCGGCAGCGGCTTCGCGTCCGGCGCATCCTGCCATTCGGGCACGGTGTCGAGCAGGTGGAAGACGCGCTCGGCTCCCGCCATCGAGGTCAACGCCTGGTTGTAGAGGTTGCCGAGGGTCGGGATCGGATTGAAGAAGTAGCCAGAGAGCAGATAGAAGGTCAGCAGCGTCGCGGGATCGAGATCCCCGCCGAAGGCGCGGTAGCCGCCGAGGACCAGCAGCACCGCGGTGAACAGCTGGCTGTTGAACTCGAGCAGCGGCAGGAACACCGCCGAGATCTGCGACACGCCCATGTTGTAGCGTGCATGGTCGCGCATCAGGTCGCGGAACAGGCCGCCGTTGATGTCCTGACGCACGAAGCCCTGGGTGACGCGGATGCCGTTGACCGACTCGGCGAGGGTCGCGGTCACGCGACTGAAGCTCTCCTGCACGTCGCGGTTGGCCTTGCTCAGGCGGGCGCGGAAGTAGCGGTTCACGTGCCACAGGATCGGCACCATCACCATCATCGCGAGGAACAGCTTCCAGTCGTACCAGATCATCAGCGCCGCCGCGCCGATCATCTGTCCGCACTGCACGATCGAGATGAACAGCACGTCCTGCACGCCCTGGCGCACCGCGTCGGCGTCGGAGGTGACGCGGCTGATGATGCGCCCCAGCCGGGTGCGGTGGAAGTAGCTCATCGGCAGACGCTGGAGGTGTTCGAAGATCGCATTGCGCAGGTCGTGGACCACCGCCTCGCCCATCTCGAGCGCGAGCCGCTGGCGGAAATGCATGGTGAAGATGGTGAACAGCGCGATGCCGGCGTAGACCGCCAATCCGATGGCGAGGCCATGGCCGTCCTTGTGGGCGATCGGACCGCTGATCAGCGCCGCGAGCGCGCCGGCCATCGCCGGCACCTGGATCGCGCGCAGGATGACCACGAAGAACAGCCAGTTGCGCTTCGCCGCGTACGGCTTGGTGAATGCGAACAGGCGGCGGATCAGCCGCAGCTCGAGCGGCCGCTGCTCGACCTCGCCGTCGGGATCCGACGCGCGCATGGTCTGGATGATGCCAGCGATCGGGCGCGGCGGGGATGCTGGCGCGGCGGCGTTCATGGCGCCGGCCCGGAGCCGAGGATCCTGCGCGATTCCTCGTCGATCAGCTGCGCGCGCGCGACCGCGAGGTAGTGCCCACCGGCACGCATCAGCTCCTCATGCGTACCGCGCTCGACGATGCGGCCGTCCTCGAGCACCAGGATCACGTCGGCCCGGCGCAGCGTGCTCAGACGATTGGCGATGACGAAGGTGGTGCGCCCGGCGATCGCGTTGTCCATCGCCTCGAGGATCTCGTGCTCGGTCTCCGGGTCGATCGCGGTGGTGGGATCGTCGAGCAGCAGGATCCTCGGCTCGAGCAGCACCGCGCGCGCGATCGCCAGGCGCTGGCGCTGGCCGCCGGAGAGGTTCACGCCCGATTCCCCGAGCACGGTGTCGTACCCCTTCGGCTGCTCGCTGATGAAGCCGTGCGCGGCGGCGATGCGCGCGGCGTTCTCGATCTGCTCGCGCGTGGCCTCGGGATGCCCGAAGGCGATGTTCGCGGCGATGGTGCTGCTGAACAGGAAGCTCTCCTGGAACACCAGCCCGATCTGCCGGCGCAGGAAGTCCACCGGCAGGTGCCTGATGTCCACGCCGTCGATCAGCACGCGCCCGGCGATCGGATCGTAGAAGCGCGGGATCAGGCTCATCAGCGTGCTCTTGCCCGAGCCGGTCGCGCCGAGGATGGCGATGCACTGCCCGGGAGCCGCCTCGAACGCGACGTCGTGCAGGACCGGCTCCCCCGGGCGGTAGTGGAACGAGACATCCTCGAAGCGGACGGCGCCGGCGATGCGCTCGGGCTGCACCGGATCGGGAGGCGTCTCAACCTCGATCGGCGCATCGAGCACCTCGAAGACGCGGCGGGCGCCGATCAGGCTCTGCTGGATGTTGTTGGCGATGCCGGCGATCGAGGACACCTGGCCGCAGAACTGCTGCAGCAGCGTGAAGAACACGAAGAAGTCTCCGATCGAAATCTCGTCCTGCGCCACCAGCCAGCCGCCGAAGGCGAGGAGGATGACCATGATCGCGAGGTTGATGGTCTCGACCGTCGGCGTGAACAGGCTCACGCGCCAGAAGATGTTGTGCTGCTGCTTCAGGACCGTGGCGTTGACCGCAGCGAACTTCGCGCGCTCTTCCGCTTCGCGGGTGAACGCCTTGGTCACCTGCATGCCCTGGACGCCTTCGGAGAGCGCCAGCACCATGGTGTCGTAGTGCTCTCGGTTCGCGGCGTACGCCGGACGCACCCAGCGCGAGAACGACGAGGTCGCGAGGTAGAGCAGCGGCACCGGCATCAGGCAGGTCATGGCCAGCACCGGATGCAGGCTGAGCATGTAGGCGAGGTACACCGCCAGCGACAGCATCATGATCACGCTCTGCATCAGCACGCCGTCGACGAACATGCGCACCGACTGCACGTCGCCGGTCACGCGGTTGATCAGCGAGCCGCTCGCGTTGGCGTCGAAGAAGCGGAAACTCAATCGCTGGAGCTTGTCGTAGACCTGCGAGCGCAGGCTGATGATGATCTCCTGGATCAGGCGCGCGACCGCGATGGCGTTGAAATAGTTGATGATGTTGCGGACCGCAGCCATCGCGAGGACGCCGATGCCGATCGCGAAGGTCACTTCGAGGTGCGACCAGGCCAGCGGCGGCCGCAGGCCGAACGGCCAGCGCGGAGCGCGCAGGGCTTTTCCGAGTTCGTGATTGATGAAGTCGATGCCGACGCCGATGAAGCTCAGGCCCGCGAGCCCCAGGACGAGCAGCGCGATCTGCAGCGCGAGCACCAGCACGCAGCGCGCGCGATAGGCCCAGCTCAGCGCCAGCAGGCGGCGGATCAGAAGCAGGTTGCTGGATTCGCTCGTCGGTTGGGGCTCGGGTGCGGACATATGTGGACGACGGCGGCGCGTATCGTCCGTCCGGATCCTAACACCACCTGGGGTTGTCCATCACCATCTCGCGCGCGGCCCGGAGCGGTGGGTGTAAGCGCTTTGCAATCGTGCTCCTGCAACGAATGCCGGAGGTTCATCGCTGATGGTGCGGCTTTGGTGCTTGCATCGCGATGCGGTGATCCCCACGGCAGTGCCACCATGATCACCCGCCCAGGAACACGTGTAACGTTGGCCCTCCTTGAGCTAGTCTTCCATCGCCATCGAGTCCATAGTGCCGCCTCGCATGACACAAGGATCCCCCATGACCATCTCGCGCACCATCTCCGCCACCCTGTTCGTCCTGTCTGCCGCGGGATACGCGTCAGCGGCCGATCGCATCGTCTCGTCGCACGCGCGCGCTGACGGCATGGTCGGGGAGTATGACATCAACGATCTGCGCCTGACCGCTGGATTCCTGCCCAAGAACAACGAGGCCGATTCCCAGAGCTTCAACTGGGCGTCGAACTACCGCTTCGCGGTCGATGGCATGCGCTCCAATGGTCGGCTCAACGACTACGGCGGTCTGGTCTACTGCGGCGAGGTCGCCTTCAATTTCGCCACCCGCACGCAGAACAGCGTCAAGATCAGCGAGAACAGCCAGATGTTCATCGGCATGGTCGGCTGGGCGTACAAGCTGCCGAACCTGCCGGCGCTGCATT
>JACDEN010000223.1 GCA_013816415.1 Planctomycetota bacterium | reverse complement strand
GTCGACACCGGCGACTTCCGTCTCATGGACCGCAAGGTGGTGCTGGCGCTGCGGCGCCTGCCCGAGCGCACGCGGCTGATGAAGGGCATCTTCGCCTGGGTCGGGTTCCGCCACACCGGTGTCACCTATACGCGTCCGGCGCGCCGCGCTGGATCGAGCGCATGGTCGAACTGGGCGCTGCTGCGCCTCGCCATCGACGGCATCGTCAGCTTCTCGAGCCTGCCGCTGCGGCTGTGGGTGATGGTGGGGTCGGTGATCGCGCTCGGCGCCTTCGCCTACGGCGCGTTCCTGGTCGCCCACGTGCTGATCTACGGCCGCGACGTTCCCGGCTACGCATCGTTGATGGTGCGCAAAGAAAAGGAAAAGAAAAGGACACCCCCTTATTTCAAAAAAAACGGATTTACCCATACCCGCTCTTAAAGGCAGCCCACCGTCGCTGATTTTAGCCCATTCACGGGGATATCCATACGGGGATGTCTTTCATAGACCGTATCCTTTATAGATCTCGCGTGAGAGTCTTCGGCGGGGGCCCGGGGGTGAAACCCCCGAAACAAAGAGCATAGTCCGCATTTCTCACATAAAATCGCGAAGCGATCTGAGAAATGAGGGCTAGGTGAGGTCGCCTCGTTTCATAGCCTCGGCTGCATGCCAACGGGCGAGCACGCACCTGCGACGACTGTGCTACCCCCGGCGATCGACCTCTCGATCGTCATCCCGATGCACAACGAGGCGGCAGGCGTCGATGCGCTGTTCGATCGGCTGGTGCCGGTGCTGTCCGCGACCGGTCTGCGCTGCGAGATCGTATGCGTGAATGACGGCAGCACCGACGACACGCTCGCGCGCGTGCTTGAGCGCGCGCGCCGTCATCCGCCGGTGCTCATGCGCGTGGTCGACCTGTCGCGCAACTTCGGCAAGGAGATCGCGCTCACCGCCGGACTGGACATCTGCGACGGCCGCGCGGTGGTTCCGCTCGACGCCGATCTGCAGGATCCGCCGGAGGTCATCGCGCAGCTGATCGCAAAATGGCGCGAGGGATACGAGGTGGTCTACGCCGTGCGCGGCGACCGCGCCCAGGATCCGCTCCTGAAACGCATGACCGCGCTGCTCTTCTACCGCGTCTTCAACGCCGTCGCCAAGACCAGGATCCCGGTCGACACCGGCGACTTCCGCCTGATGGATCGCAAGGTGGTGCTGGCGCTGCGGCGGCTGCCCGAGCGCACGCGGCTGATGAAAGGCATCTTCGCCTGGGTCGGGTTCCGCCACACCGGTGTCACCTATGCGCGTCCGGCGCGCCGCGCCGGATCGAGCGCGTGGTCGAACTGGGCGCTGCTGCGCCTCGCCATCGACGGCATCGTCAGCTTCTCGAGCCTGCCGCTGCGGCTGTGGGCGATGGTGGGGTCGGTGATCGCGCTCGGCGCCTTCGCCTACGGCGCGTTCCTGGTCGCCCACGTGCTGATCTACGGCCGCGACGTTCCCGGCTACGCCTCGCTGATGGTGGTGGGACTGTTCGCCTTCGGCATCCAATTGATCACCCTCGGGACGATCGGCGAATACCTGAGCCGCGTCTTCGACGAGGTGAAGCAGCGTCCGCTGTACATCGTGCGCGAGGAGCATCGCATCGATGGCGGGGAGGATGCCGGGGTGAATGGGCGCGACGGCTCCGCGTGAGGCAGGATCAATACCAGGCGATGGCGCGGGTCGAGGGTGTGCATTGGTGGTGGACAGCGCGCCGCAGCATCATCGACACCATGATCGCCCGCATGGGGCTGCCGCAGGGCGCGCAGATCCTCGAAGGCGGATGCGGGACCGGCGGCAACCTGGCGATGCTGGCGCGCCATGGCTCGGTGCACGCGTTCGAGCCCGACGCCGGCGCCCGCGCACTGGCGCTGCAGCACGGGAACCAAGCCGACGTCCGGGCCGGTTCGCTGCCCGACGATGTCTCGGTCGCCGACGGCAGCATGCATCTGGTGGCGCTCTTCGATGTGCTGGAACATATCGACGACGATCATCGCGCGCTGGCGCGGCTGCGCCGCTGTCTGCGACCGCGCGGTCAGCTGCTGCTGACGGTGCCGGCTGCTCCGTGGCTGTGGTCATCACACGATGTCGTGTTGCACCACCGTCGCCGCTACACCTTGGCATCAGCGATCGCGGTGGTGCGCGCGGCCGGTTTCAGTATCCGCTACGCCAGCCATGCCAACGCGCTGCTGTTGCCGATCGCGGTCGCAGAGCGCACGCACGCCGCGATCTTCAAACGCGCGCCGCGTCCTGCGGCGCTGCCTCCAGCACCAGTGAATCGGCTGCTGCGCCGGGTCTTCGCAGCCGAATGCCGCTTCCACGCGCATGCACGCGCGCGCCTGCCGTACGGCTTGTCGATCATCATCTGGGCCGAGCGCGGCCCGTGATCAGGTCCGCGGCAGGGCGTCGCCGCGGAGCCGGGCGACCGGGAATGCGCTAGCCAGGCGTGCCAGGGCAAGCGCGCCCAGGGACAGCCCGAAGTCGCGCAGCGCGACGTCATAATAGTTCTGCAGCAGCACCAGATTGAGGATGATGCCCCATAGCCACAGCATCACGACGTAGCCGCCGACCTTGGGATACAGCGCGACCAGCAGTCCGGCGACCACCTCGATCACGCCGACGCCCATCATGAAGGTCTGCTTGCTGACGTGCAGGAGATTGGGAAACACCGGCGCCACGTAGCGCGTCCAATCGATCAGCGCGTTGAAGAACTTGTCGACGCCCGCGAGGATCGGCAGCACGGCGAAACCGACGTGCAGGATCCGATACGCCTGGTAGGTCGGCTCCGACAGGCGGTGGGCTCCCGAGATGCGGACCCCGGATCCGACCATCGGCGCCGCTGCGGGCAGGTGCCTGCTCGAAATGGTACTCATGACAAATCTCCTCGATGTCACCAGAGAGAACTGGAGCCATGATACCCATTTTGTCGGGGGCCGACTGTGCTCAAACCGTTGAAGCCTGCACGAGGTCACGAGCCGTACATGCCGCTGTCGCGGAAATCACCCGGGCTGGTGCCCATCACGCGTCGGAACACCTTGCAGAAGTAGGCGGCGTCGGCGAAGCCGCAGCGGGCGGCCACGTCCTTGATCGCCGGCTGGGATCCCCGCAGCAGGCCGGCGGCGGTGCGGATGCGCAGGTCGGTGAGGAATTCGCCGGGCGCCATGCCGTACGCATCGCGGAATCGACGCGTGAAATGGAAGCGGCTGTAGCCGGCGGCCTGCGCCAGGTCCGCGACCCCGATCGGCTCTCGCAGGTTCTCACGGGCGAATGCCAGGGCGCGCTCGAGCCCATCCTCGACCGGCTTGCTGGTGGCGGTGGACAACGACGGCTCGGTGTGCTCGAGCAGGGCCATGGTCAGTCCGTAGGCCAGGGCGCTGACCCGGAAGGGGGAATGCTCGGCGTCCTGCAGGAGTTCGGCGCACGCCGCCGCCGCGAGCTGGAACGGCCGGCTCGTCAGCGGCAGCGCGACCACCGGCCCGGAGCGCGCGATGATGGTGCGCCAGGCATTGATCACCTGGCGACCGCTCAGGCACAGATAGAAGAAGCGCCAGCTGCCGCCGCGCGGCAGCCAGTAATGGTTGTCGTGCGGAAAGCCGAGCAGCATCGCGGTGCCGGGAGTGACGCGGTGGGTGACGCCCTCGTAGCTCAGCGCACCTTCGCCTGAGATGGTGTACTGCAGCAGCGTCCAATGTCCGGGGCCGCGCTCGGATCCACGCCAATCGTAGTCGGCGGGCGGCTGCGGATCGTAGCCGCACGACACCACGCGCGCCTGCAGATCGAGATATCGCGCAGTCGACCACAGCGCGCGGTGGCGGCGTCCCGGCGCCATGATCGTGCGCACGAGCGGCGGCACGTTCATACGCCCCGCGGTCACGGCGCCGCCCGTGGTTGGAAAGGGTCGTACCACAACCCGGCCTGGCGCGCGAGCGCGACCACGTCGGCGGCGGCGGCGCACAGGAACGGCTCCCACGCCAGTTCGCCGCGCGCGACGCGGTCGAGCGAGGCCTCGACGCGGTTGGTGAAGTCGGCGTGGATGAAGTTGCCGGCGTAGCGCCGGATCAGGAAATCGGTGAGCACCATCCCGAGATCGCTGGCGTGCAGCTTGCGCTTGCGGATCGCCACGTATCCGCGCGTGACGATGGTGCCCATGATCGCGGCGTAGGTGCTCGGTCGGCCGACGCCCTTCTTCTCGAGCACCTTGATCAGGCTCGCTTCGGTGTATCGCGGCGGCGCCTTGGTGGTCTTGTCCTTCACCCCGAGCTCCTTGAGCTCGACCGCCTCGTCGCCCTTGAGATCCGGCAGCTTGACCTGATCGACGTCGTCCTCGTCGTGGGCCGAGGGGTTCTTGGCGTCGTGCGCGGCGTCCTCGGTCAGGCGGCGCCAACCGTCGAAAATCACGGTCTTGCCGCGGGCGCGGAAGATGCCGGTGTGCACGCGTCCGCGCGTCTCGTGCACGAACGCGTCCGGCGCCACCGCGACGTCGACCACCGCCATCTGGTCGATACCGGCGGACATCTGCGATGCGACGAAGCGCTCCCAGATCAGGCGGTAGAGCTTGCCGCGATCGTCGGTGCCGAGCGCGTCCGGCCCATCGTCGAGCGCGATCGGCCGGATCGCTTCGTGCGCCTCCTGGGCATTCGCGCCGGCGCTCGCGTGCGTCGGCGCCTTGGCCGGCAGGTATTCGGGCGGGAACGTCTTGGCGATATGTGCGCGGGCCATCGCCGCGGCCTCGGCGTCGACCGCAGTCGAATCGGTGCGCATGTAGGTGATGCGTCCGTCCTCGTAGAGCGACTGCGCGAGCTTCATGCACTCCTGCGGCGAGACCTGCAGCCGCACCGAGGCCGCCTGCTGCAGGGTCGAGGTGATGAACGGCGGCGGCGGGTTCGATTGTTGGCGGTGCTTCTCGGCGCGCACGATCCGCCACGGCTGGCGCCGGCACCACTCGACGACCTTCTCGGCCATCGGCGCGACCTTCAACCGACGGCCGAGCGGCTCGCCCTTCCACTCGACCAGGAAGGCCTTGAACGCGGGCTTCTTGCCGCCGGCGATCACCGTGGCCACGGGTATGAAGTAGGTCTCGGGCTTGAAGTTCACGATCTCGCGTTCGCGTTCGGCGACGATGCGCAGCGCCACCGACTGCACGCGTCCGGCCGAGCGCGCATCCTTGCGCCCGGTGCCGCGCGAGCAGGTCGGGCTGACCACGTAGCCGACGATGCGGTCGAGGATGCGCCGCGCCTGCTGCGCGTCGACCAGCCGCTGGTCGATCGCGCGCGGATGCGCGATCGCTTCGAGCACCGCCGTGCGGGTGATCGCATTGAAAGTGGCGCGCGCATACCTGCGCGCGCCGAGCGCCTCTTTGAGATGCCACGCGATCGCCTCGCCCTCGCGATCGGGATCGGTCGCGAGGATGACCTCCTCGGATTTGTCCGCCGCTGCTTTCAGGCGGGCGACCACGTCGCGTCCCTTGTCGTTGAGCTGATAGCGCGGATGCACACGGCCGTCGGTGAGTTCGACTCCGATGTCCTTCTCGGGCAGGTCACGGATATGGCCGTAGGAGGCCATGACCTTGTAGTC
>JACDEN010000222.1 GCA_013816415.1 Planctomycetota bacterium | reverse complement strand
GCGGTCGCCGCGCTCGGCTTCTGCCGCGAAGAGTACCGGCTGCCGATGGTGGCGATGACGCCGGCGAAGAAGGATGCGCTGCTCGCGGCGATGCGCCGGCATAAGCTATTGGGAGCCGTTGGTGGTAGTGGTTAGTGGTTAGTGGGCACAGCCTCGACCACCAACCACCAACCACCAACTACCAACCATGCATCTCACGCTCGCCGACAAGATCACGCTGTCACGGCTGGTGCTCGCACCGCTGATCGTGTGCTCGTACCTGTGGCTGCCGATAGAGCACTCGCTGTGCTTCTGGGTCGCCGGCTGGCTGTGCGCGATCGCCGAGTACACCGATTTCGCCGACGGACGCATGGCGCGTCGACGCGGCGAGGTCTCGGATTTCGGCAAGCTCGCCGATCCGTTCTGCGACGTGCTCTACCGCATCCCGGTGTTCATGGCGCTGGTCCTGCCGGCCGGCGGCATCGGCTACGTGGTCTCGATCGGGATGCCGGACGTGATCGAAAACCTCGGCGAGAATGCGGCGCGCTACGACAGCATCCCCCTCGCGCACCTCGTCGGAAGGCAGTCGGTGTATGCGGTGGGATTCCAGGGCGGCGCCATCTTCGCGGCGGGCATCGCGCCGTGGCTGCCGGTGCTGGTTATGGTGGTGCGCGAGATCATCGCCGGCGCGCTGCGCGCGATGGCAGCAGCCAAGGGTGTGGTGCTGGCGGCGCGGATGTCGGGCAAGATCAAGGCCTGGCTGCAGGGCTTCACCATCATCACCTGCCTGGCGTTCCCCGCGTGCTTCTGGCATCGCTCCGAATGGAACCTCACCTGGGCGTTCTGGGCGACCTGGGTGTGCGCTGCGGTCAGCGTGTACTCGATCGTCGAGTACATCTGGATCAACCGCACGGTGCTCGCGGGCATGCTCGCGCGACGTCCGACCGGGCCAGCGGGATGAGCGCGGCTGACGGCTTCGACTATCAGCCGTTCTATTGCGAAGAGAACATCTGGCGGCTGTGCCAGCATCCGCGCTTTGCGGGCGATGAGCTGTTCGTCGCGATCATCGCGAACCCCGCTGGCGCGGTGCGCTGCCGCCATCAACGCGCGGCGGGCTCCACCACCTATGTGGATTGGGACTACCACGTGGTGGCGTTCACGTGCTGGGAAGACGGCTGGAACGCGTGGGATTTCGATAGCAGCCTGGGCCTGCCCACCGGAGCGGAGGACTACCTCGCGTCGACCTTCCGTGCCGATGACGCGCCCGAGCTGCAGCCGACGTTCCGCGTGATGCCCGGCGCCGCATACGTGCGCGCCCTGCGCAGCGACCGCGCGCACATGCGTCACCGCGACGGGCGGTGGCTGCAGCCGCCGCCGACATGGGCGGCGCCACTCACCGGCACCACCCCGCTGATGGATCTGATCGACATGGACTGCGGGCTTCCGGGCGAGGTGCTGAGCTTGGGCGAGCTCCGCCAACGCTTGGAGGAATAGCCCCGGGGGCTCGGGGGTGAAACCCCCGAAACAAAAAGTGCAGCCCGATGTCTCACATAAAATCGCGAAGCGATGTGAGACATCGGGCTAGCGTTCCGAGCGCAGCCGATCCCGGTACTGCGCCGGCGTGCAGCCATGGCGGGCGCGGAACCGGCGCACCAGGTGGCTGGCATCGGTGAACCCCCACGCTCGGGCGATCGCCTTCAGCGGTTCATCGCTGCGCACCAGATCCGCCGCGGCGCCGCCAAGGCGGTATCCTGCTGCGAAATGCGCGAAGCTGTCGCCCATCAGTTCGACGAACATGCGGTTGAAGCGATTGCGCGACAGGCCGACCGCACGCGCCGCCTCGATCGCGGTCACATCGCCGTGACGATCGAACACCAGCTGGATCGCGCGGTCGATGCGTCCGCCCTGGTCGGTGTCCTGGACGATCGATGCCGGGACCTGCCAATCGCGGCGCAGGATCACCAGCAGCTCGAGCAGCAGCACCTGCTGTTCCAGCGCACGGTCGGGCGAAGCGCTGCGCGCGGTCGCCTGGGTCATCCGCTTCGCCCAGGCGATGACTTCGCGTCGACGCGGACCCTGCGCCTGGGGCCGCTGGTGGGCGGGCACGGTGAATGGCAGCAGCCAGCGGTGTTCGGGAGCATGCTCGAAGCGCAGCGCCGCCAGGCACTGCGGACGGACCACCAGCACCACCACTTCGCACGGCCCCGTGAGGATGCGATAGCGGTGGGGTTCCCACATCCCGCACAGCCACACCTGGCCGCGCCGCACCACCATGGTGTGGGTGCCGCTGGTGCGCTCCATCTCGCCGCGCAGGACCACGCCGAGCTCGAGCTCGTAATGGACGTCCGCGTGGTAATCACCGCCCTGCGACAGCACATAGGAAAGCGCCATCAGCGGCCGACGGGCATCGAGCTCGTCGTGGCGACGCACTGAGGCCACCCGTTGCCACGTCATCGGATCATCCGGTGCAAAGATACCACCCGTTGCGACCCACGGTACCATGAAGCGGCGTGGACGCCCAACAGCGCCGCGCACGCTAACGGCCGCATGCGCACCCGATCGCCATCCGACGTGCACCCCTCCCGCTTGAGCCCAGCGCGGTCCATCGGACAGTCGCTGTTCGGATGGAGGCCGGTCGCGCGATGAAACCCATGACGATGGTTGACACCTTGCGAGCGAAGCGCGCCGCCGGCCAGGCCGTGCTCGCCGCGAACTTCTACAACGCCGAGACGCTGCTCGCGGTCCTGCGCGCGGCCAAGTCCGTGGGCGAACCGATCATCCTCCAGACCTCGCCGTCGACCCTGCAGTACACCGGCCTGCCGATGGCCGTGGCGATGGCGCGCGCGGCCGCGGCGCAGGAGGGCGTGACCGCGCTCCTGCATCTCGACCACTGCAACGATCTCGCGCTCATCCGCGCCTGCCTCGACGCCGGTTACGACTCGGTGATGATCGACGCCAGCGAGCAGCAGTTCGACGCCAACGTCGCGGCGGTGCGCGCGGTGGTCGCCCTCGCCCACGCCAAGGGCGTGGCGGTGGAAGCCGAACTCGGGACGGTGCCGAAACTCGGAGAAGCCGCGGCGACGGTCGACGGGCTGACCGTTCCGGAGGACGCCCGCCGCTTCGTCGAAGCCACCGGCATCGATTCGCTGGCGGTCGCCATCGGCACCGCGCACGGCTTCTACAAGCAGGAGCCCAAGCTCGATCTCAATCGCCTCGAGGCGATCCGCGCGGTGGTCGACGTGCCGCTGGTGCTGCATGGCGGCTCGGGGGTCTCGCCGGGGCAATGGCGCGACGCCATCCGCCGCGGCATCGCCAAGATCAATTTCGCGACCGAGATCAAGGACACCTTCACCCGCGCGGTGAAGCAGACCATGTCGACCAGCGAGGAGATCGACCTGCGCAAGACCTTCCCGCCGGCGATGGCGGCGGTGACCGCGCTGGTGTCGGAGAAGATCCGCGTGTGCGCGATGAAGACCGCGGCAGCGAGCTGAAACCCATGACGAAAGCGGCGCCCATGAAGGAGCTCCTGAAGAACATCCTCGCCGAACCGGCGGAGCTGCGGAAGTCGCTCGCCTTCACGCTCGGCGAGGGCGCGATGGAACTGGCCAAGGCCGCGGCGCTGGTCGCGGGAGCGAAGCACGTCTTCATCACCGGCATCGGCTCGAGCTGGCATGCCGGCATGGCGGTGCAGTCGCTGTTCGAGCGCGCCGGATTCCCGGTGCATCTCACGGACGCGTCCGAGCTTTTGCACGTGGTGAGGATCCCGGCGGATTCTGCGGTGATCGCCCTGTCGCGCAGCGGCAAGAGCGTCGAGATCGTGAAGCTGATGGCGAAGTGCCGCGCGGCCGGCGCCAAGGTGATCGCGGTCACCAATACGCCCGAGAGCCCGCTCGGCACCTCGGCCGACGCGCTGCTAAGCTTGCACGCCGCGTTCGACCACCAGATCTCGATCACCATGTATTCGGCGCTGACGCTGGTCGGCGGACTGCTCGCCTGCGCGGTGACGAAGACGCTGGCCAAGGACCTCGGCACCGTGCTCTCATCGGCGCTCACCAGCGCCGAGCAGTGCTTCGACGCCTGGCGCGCCGCCATCGCCGCGAGCGGCTGGTT
The DNA here is from genome assembly GCA_013816415.1 of Planctomycetota bacterium. Classification (GTDB taxonomy): domain Bacteria; phylum Planctomycetota; class UBA11346; order UBA11346; family UBA11346; genus JACCZE01. The sequence goes on along the minus strand of JACDEN010000222.1, from coordinate 1,513 downwards.
CACCGCCGAGGCGCCGACCTATTTCCTGGCGCGCGGCGGCAGCCTGGCCACCGCCTACGAGATCCGACTGCTGTGGGAGGAAGCCTGCAAGGCGCCCGCGTCGTCCTACACCTCGGGTGGATTCCGCCACGGACCGCAGGAGATCCTGAAGAAGGGCCTGCGCATCGGCCTGTGGATCGACCGCGACATCCTGCGCGCGGAAGACCTCGCGCTGGCGAAGGACATGCGCACGCGCGGTGCCAAGGTCATGGTCATCGGTCAGGATCTTCCCGCGGGAGCCGGCGATCTGGTGCTGTCGCTGCCGACGATCCCGTCGGCGTGGCAGTTCCTGATCGACGCCATGCCCGCGCAGTTCGCGTCGGAGCACCTGTCGCGGCTGCGCGGCGTCGACTGCGACACCTTCATCGTCTGCCCGTACGTGATCAGCAGCGAAGGCGGACTGTAGCCGGCCATGGCCAGTCCACGCGCGAATGGCCAGCGGCGGAGGACTCTCCCGCAGGTCCTAGGGCGCAGCCCTAGAAGAAAGAGTGGTCCAAAGTCCGCCGCTAAAATGGCCGCAGGCCAGCGCCTGACTTTGGAAGTCACGCAGGTCCTAGGGCGCAGCCCTAGAAGAAAGAGTGGTCGAGCATCCGTCGCTATAATGGCCGCAGGCCAGCGACGGATGCTCGCCATCGGATGCGCGTCCGACATGTGCGTCGATTTCATCCTGCATGGGAATGTGCGCCCGCGATTCAAGCAGATCGAGCAGCTGATCGGCGGCTACACCCTGGAGGTCGGCGGATCGGCCAACATCTTCGCCAGCCAGTTCGTCAAGCTCGGCGGATCGTGCGCGGTGGTCGGTGCGGTCGGAGGCGACGCGCTCGGCGACTTCCTGCTCGGGGCGCTCGGCAGGACCGGAGTCGACATCACGCGCGTGCGCCGCGATCCCGGGCTCAAGACCGGCGTCGGCGCGGCGCTCGTCGACGGCGAGGACCGCGCCATCCTCACCTACACCGGCTCGATCGATGCGACGCGGCCCGCCGACCTCACCGATGCGCTCGCGCGCTCGGTGCGCCATTGGCACATCGCCAGCTACTTCCTGATGCCGCGCCTGCGTCCGCACTGGCCGGCGTGGATCCGCCGCCTGCGCACCTACGGCGCGACCGTCTCGCTCGACACCAACTGGGATCCCGAGGGACGTTGGGAGGGCGTGCGCGAGCTGCTGCCGCTGGTCGACGTGTTCCTGCCCAACGCGGAAGAGGCGCGCGCGATCACCGGAACGGCCGACGTCCGGAAGGCCGGCGCGCAGCTCGCGGCCTTCGGACCGCTGATCGCGATGAAGGCCGGCGGCGACGGCGCGCTGGCGTTCCAGGGCGGCCGATCCTGGTCGTGCGCGGTGCCCGCTGCGGCGCGGCGCTCGCTCGCGATCGTCGACACCATCGGCGCCGGCGACAGCTTCGACGGCGGATTCCTGCGCGGATGGCTGCTCGGACGTCCGGTCGCGGCGTGCCTGAAGCTCGGCATCCGCTGCGGC
>JACDEN010000221.1 GCA_013816415.1 Planctomycetota bacterium | reverse complement strand
CTGATGCCCAGCATTTTAGTAGAAAATTCGGCTTAAAAATAGCTGCGCCTGCAATATGCCTTTCGAATCCTGCAATGTGTAGGCGGGCAATTGGCAGCGCGAAGCGGGCAAGCGGGCAAGCGGGCAAGCGGGTAGTGGCGGGAAAGCCGGAAAAACGTGAATACCAAAAAAAACCGCCAAGGCGCTTTTGGCGCCCTGGCGGTGGATGAGCCGAAATTCGAATGACGAGGCGAAGCCAGAGGCCAGCAGCTAGCAGCTCATCGAGCCCCCAGCCGCCAGCCCTCAGCTGAAAGCATCACTTCTTCGGAATCGGATGCGTCGTCGGCAACTGGTTGACGATCGCCGTCGCTTCCGGCGAGGTCTCCGGATGCCCCCAACCGCCGGCGCTCTTGCCGTCGGCGATGTCGAGGACCATGTTGTCGTCCTTGGTCGGGCTGATGCCGCCGGGGATGTGGTCGAGATCGAGCGCGTGGCGCAGGCGCCACGCGATGATGTGATCCGCGACCGCGCTGTCGCCGCTGAGGCCGAGTCCTCCGAGCAGCGTGCCGTCCGCTGCGTAGATCGCCAAGCCGCCGCCGAAGACGTTCACGCCGCCGATGCGCTTGCCGACCATCGGATCCTTGGCGGTGCCGAAATCCTCGGCCTTGCCGCCGTAGGCGACCTGGGTGTCGACGGGATTGCTCGCCTGCAGGCCGAACAACGTGCCGCCCGGCTGCACCGCGGTGTAGAGGTTGGCGGTGCTGATCGACAGCTTGGGCAGGCTGAAGGCGTTCGCGGTGTTGGCTTTCTGCGCCGAGATCACGCGGCTGCCGGGCCACTGGTCTCCGCGGGAGTCGCCGGACATCGCCACCACCGCCACGTTGCCGTCGCGATCGACGATGGTCGCCCACATGTTCAGTCCGAAGCCGCCGTTCTTCTCCTTGAGGACCGAACGCAGCGCCTGCTGGACGGTGGCGTGGTCGGGGATGGCTGCAGCGGCGGCGTGCGCGACCGGCGCGCAGACGAAGGCCAGCGCGGCAATGACACAGGCGGCGAGGGATCGAACGGACATGGAGTCTCCTGGGGTATCTGGCGGGTGCGGGATGCAGCGGCCGCGCCGCAGGATCGAACGAGGACGTACGTTGCAATTGCAATCTCGCGCTGGCGAACGTCGCGAACTCCCCTGAGGCGCATCCATTGGCGATCCGCCATCGTATCCGCTCTGTTCCCGGCCCCATGTTGCCGTCCCGCCCCGACTCGAAGGATTCCCGCATGCGCCCCCTCGCCCTGTCGACGGTCCCGCTGTTCCTCCTGCTGTCCGCGGTGCTCGCCGCGTGCGCAGGTCCGTCGTCAGCCGCCGAGCATGCGGCCGTCGCGCTGCCGAAACCGCTGGTCGACCTGCCTGCGCCGCCCGCAGCAGGACCGCAGACCGCGGTGCTCGCCGGCGGATGCTTCTGGTGCGAGGAGTCCGCTTTCGAGCAGCTGAAGGGCGTCACCTCGGTGGTCGCAGGCTATGCCGGCGGTACGGAGGCGACCGCGACCTACGAGAAATACCACGAGTCGAACCACGCCGAGGCGATCCGGATCACCTATGATCCGGCGCAGATCACCTACGGCGAACTGCTGCGCGTGCTGTTCACCGCCGGTGATCCGACGACCAAGGACGGCCAGGAACCGGACTTCGGCCGCCAGTACCGCATCGCGGTGTTCTACGAGACCGAGGACCAGCAGCGCGTCGCACAGGCGTACATCCGTCAGCTGGCCGAGGCGAAGCTCTTCGCCAAGCCGATCGCCGCGACGGTCGAGGCCATGCCGCACGGATTCTTCGCCGCGGAGGACTTCCATCAGCGCTACGTGGTCAAGCACCCGGACCACCCCTACGTGAAACGCTGGTCGCTCCCGAAGATCGCGAAGGTCAGAGCCGCCTTCGCCGACGAGGTCAAGCCGGCGGACGAGACGCCGCCGAAGAAATAGCGGCAGGGACGGTGGATTACTCGGCGTCGTCGTCGGCGCCGCGCATGTCCTTGCTGCCGCCGAGGCGCCAGCGCAGGTAGGCGTCGATGAAGGCCTGGATGTCGCCGTCGAGCACCGCCTGGATCTGGCTGGTCTCGTGGCGCGTGCGCAGGTCCTTCACCATCTGGTACGGCATCATCACGTAGGAGCGGATCTGGTGGCCCCAGCCGATGGTGCCGCGCGCGCCCTTGAGATCGGCGAGCTCCTCGAGCCGCTCCGACTCCTTCAGCTGCTGCAGCTTCGCGGTCAGCATCTTCATCGCGCGCGCCTTGTTCTGGACCTGGCTGCGCTCCGTCTGGCACGCGACGAACAAACCGGTCGGCACATGCGTGATGCGCACGGCCGAATCGGTCTTGTTGACGTGCTGGCCGCCGGCGCCGCTCGCGCGATAAGTGTCGACGCGCAGCTCCTTCTCGTCGAGCGTGACGTCGCCGACCTCGTCGACCTCCGGCGTCACCTCGACCGCCGTGAAGCTGGTGTGGCGACGCGCGTTGGAATCGAACGGCGAGATGCGCACCAGGCGGTGCGTGCCCATCTCGCTCTTGAGATAGCCGTAGACGTTCTCGCCGCTGATGGCGAGCGTGCAGCTCTTCATCCCGGCCTCCTCGCCGGGCAGCATGTCCATCACCTCGCAGGTCCAGCCGACCCGCACGCAGTAGGCGGCGTACATGCGGTAGAGCATCTCGGCCCAGTCGCAGCTCTCGGTGCCGCCGGCTCCGGGATGGATGGTCATGAAGACGTTGCTCTTGTCGTAGCGGCCCGAGAGCGCGAGCTTGAGTTCCAAGGTTTCGTAGACCGATTCGAGGCGGGCCATTTCGGCCTCGACGTCGGCGATGGCGCGCTGGTCGTTCTCGGCTTCGGCCATCTCGAGCAGCTCGATCGCGTCGCGCACCGAACGCGCCATGTCGGTATGGGGATCGGTCACCGACTTCAGCGACTTCAGGGTCCCGACCATGCCTTTGGCGCGCGTCTGATCGGTCCAGAAATCGGCTTCGGACATGCGCGCCTCGAGCTTGGCGATCTCCTCGGCCTTGGCCGGGACGTCCACGATGCGCCCGAACTCGCCCACCTTGCGTTGCAGAACCAACAAACGATCTCGCTGCTCGCCCACGATCACTCCGGTCCCGGCGCTTTTCCGCGGGTCTGGAAGTGTGGCGCAAACGCCCTTCGGGCAAGCGCTAGGCATGGAATTGTCCGCTCCTCGGCCTAGCATTTCGCCGCCGCGCATGCGGTCGGGAGCGTCCTTGCCACAGAGCCACGGTGATCTGGCGACCATCACGCGCATCCTGCGCCAGGGATGGCCGCACCGGTGGATGATCCTGCTGACCATCCTCGCCACCGCGGGCAGCGGCGCGATGTTCGGCTCGATCGTCCTGCAGATCCAGCCGCTACTGAAGCTGCTCGGGCAGGCGGATCTCGCGCGCTCCGCGCAGGAGATCGCCGCCACCGGAGCGCAGATGCAGTCGCTCGGGCTGCGCCTGATGATGATGGCGCCGATCGCCGCCGCGTGCGCCTACTGCGCTTGGTGGTCGGGCCAGTGGGTCGCGAACCGCTCGATGCTTGGCTTCCGCAACCAGGTGCTGGTGCACATCACGCGGCTCGACCTGGCGTTCCACGGCGAGCTCAAACGCGGAGACATGATCACGCGGCTGACCACCGACCTCGACCGCATGCTCAGCCTGCAGCAGACGGTGTACGGCCGGCTGCTGCAGCGGCCGATCGAGGCGGTCGCCTGGATCTGCTTCCTGTTCATCCTCGACTGGCGCCTCGCGGCGATCGCCACCGCGGTGCTCGCGGTCGCCACGATGGTGATCACGCCGGTGCTGCGCCGCACCCGCAGCCGCTCGCAGCAGGCGCGCGCGACGCTCGCCGAGAACCTCTCGGTGCTCGAGCAGATCACCGCCGGCATCCGCGTCATCAAGGCGATGGGCAGCTCGGTGCGCGAGCAGGCGCGCTACGCGCAGGCGAACCATGGCCTGTTCAACGACAACATGCGCGTCGCCCGCGCCCGCGCGCAGTCCGACGCGTTGACCTACGGCGCCGTCTTCGCGCTCGCCGGCGGGACGCTGATCGCCGGCGCCTTCTTCTTCACCCGCAAGGTCATCGATCCGGCCAACCTCTTCGCCTGCCTCGGCGCGATGGCGCGCCTGATCACCGTGCTGCGCGAGATCCAGCGCAGCTGGGGCGACGCCCAGGAGCAGATCCCCGCGGTCGAGCGCGTGTTCTCAGTGCTCGACCGGCCGAGCACCATCCAGGACCGCCCGGACGCACGCGCCTGTCCGGCGCCCACGCGCGCGCTGACGGTCGAACAGGTGTCGTTCCGGTACGCTCCGGCCTCGGACGACGTGCTGCGCAAGCTCGACCTCGAGATCCCGGTGGGCAAGACCGTCGCCCTGGTCGGCGAAAGCGGCTCGGGAAAATCCACGCTGCTCGATCTCATCCCGCGCTTCCACGACGTCACTGGCGGGCGCATCGCCATCGATGGCGTGGACATCCGCGATTACCAGTACGAGAGCCTGGTCCACAACGTCGCGATCGTGCAGCAGGACAGCTTCCTGTTCAACGACACCATCTACAACAACATCCGCTACGGCCGGCCCGAGGCCACGCGCGCCGAGGTCGAGACCGCCGCACGGCGCGCCCACGTGCATGAGGCGATCCTCACCCTCGAAGGCGGACGCGGCTACGAGACCGAGGTCGGCGACCGCGGCGGGCGCCTCTCGGGCGGACAGCGCCAGCGCATCGCCATCGCGCGCGCGCTGTTGCGCGATGCGCCGATCCTGCTGCTGGATGAACCGACGAGTGCGCTCGACGCCGACAGCGAACGCCATGTGCAGGAGGCCCTCCACGAGCTCATGCGCGGGCGCACTACGGTGGTCGTCGCACACCGCCTGGCGACCGTCCAGCACGCCGACCGCATCTACGTCCTCGCCGGCAAGGACCATCCCGGCCGCGGCACCATCATCGAATCGGGCACCCACCGCGACCTGGTCGCCCTTGGTGGCGAGTACGCGCGGCTGGTGCGGCTGCAGCAGCTCGCCGGCTGATCGACGTCGATCCTCGCTGACCACTTGGGGTCGCGATCGCCAGACACCGGCCTGGGATATCGCGCAATAACCCCCACTTTTTCCTTGGAAACCGACTTTTTCCACCACACTCGCGATTCACTGTCTCCGCACTCCGCGGCGGTAGGCCGACGCATCCGCGACGGCTTCTTCCTGGACGCTCCGCGTCCTGATTCACTGGCCGGATCCGGCCATTCACCCGAGGCGCTCAGCGCCAAGTCGAGGATATCTGTGGAACTCTACGTCGGCAATCTCCCCTGGTCCATCAATGACGAAGGCCTGACCCAGCTCTTCGCCTCCCACGGCACGGTCGAACGCTGCAAGGTGGTGATGGATCGCGATACCGGCCGCAGTCGCGGCTTCGGATTCGTCACCATGACCAACGCGAACGAAGGCACCGCGGCGATCAACGCGCTCAATGGCGCCGATTGCGATGGCCGCGCCCTGCGCGTGCGCGAAGCCGAACCGCGTCAGCCGGGCGGCGGTGGCGCTGGAGGCGGTGGCGGCGGCGGCGGTGGTCGCCGTGAAGGCGGATACGGCGGCGGTGGAGGCGGC
>JACDEN010000220.1 GCA_013816415.1 Planctomycetota bacterium | reverse complement strand
ACGACGGACGTTCCAAAATCACCAGCGCAAGCCAACCACCCCACTGGCTCCGGAAAGATACACCTGGCCGTCCGGCGACACCGCCATCGCCGCGGCCGACGGCGCGCCGAGCGCCTCGAGCGTCGCGAGGAAGACGGTTTCCGGCCGATGCGAACGCCAATCGAGGACGCGCAGGTCGCGCGAGCCGTCGACCACGTACAGCAGGCCCTGGCGGTCGCATCCCGGAATGAATGCGCTGGCGAGGGCGGGCATGGACTCCGATGCGGCGACCGTTGCGACGCGCCGGCCGTGGTCGAGCAGGAACTTCACCAATTCGCCGCGGCCGTCGTCGAGGACGTAGGCGACGCCTCCGCGCGGCGACACCGCGAAGCGCAGCGGACCCCTGAAGCGCCCCGGCTCCCGGCCCCAGCCGCCGAATTGGAAGCAGAGCGCTCCGGAGCTGTCGCAGACCGTGATGGTGCCGGTGTCGCGATCGAGGGCATAGATCCGCGACTCCTCGTCCATCGCGACGCCGGCCGGCTGCGCCATCGCGATGGCGGATCCCGTCCGCGCGGCGACCAGCAGCGGCGCGTGGGTCGGTTCCTCGACGTTGAAGCGCAGCACCGCATGGCGCTCGCGGTCGATGCTGGCCACGAAACGCCCGTCGAACGACGCGGCGATCTGCACGGGATCGGGACGCGGGTTGCCCGCGTGCTCGCGCGCGCCCAGGCGTAGGCGGCACCAGCCGTCGACGTCGAAGATCCCGAGCGCGCCGTCGGCATCGACGGCGTAGACCTGACCGAGTCCATCGGCGCACCAGCCGCCTCCGTCCCTGAGCTCGGCTCCGCGCGCTCCGGCTGGCTGCCCAGTGGCGTCGAAGCGCGTCACCAGGTGGATGCCCGGCCACGAGACCAGCAGATGTCCCGTCGCCGAGGAGGCGATCGCCTCGGGAACCGCCTCGCCGAGCCCCGCCGCAGGCGAAATCTGTGCGACCGATCCGTCGGCCGCGAGGATGCGCACGCTCCCGTCGCGCATCAGGACCGCGAGGCCCGACTGGTGGCGCGTGAGGTCGATCGCGTCTCCACCGATCGGCCAGGCCTCCTGCGGCGTGAGGTCTGCGCGGAAACGCCGCAGGATGCCGGCGCCGAGGGCGGCGATGGAGCCATCCGCGGCGATCGCGAGGCGCGCGACATCCCGCTCGGCTTCCGAGCGGGCGCGGACGACGCCGTCGTTCGCTGCGGCGATCAGTCCGCGCTCGCCGTCGCTGACGACGATGGCGCCATCGTCGGCCAGCGCGAAATCAGCGGCATGGCCGAGCTACGAGGACAGCAGCGTACGCGTGCACGAGCCGTCGGCGGCGAACACCATCACCTGCGATGCGGTCAGCACGTAGAGGTCGCCGTGCCAGGATCGGACCGCGATCGGATGGCGGCCCGCGGCGTCGTCCGTCAGCGGGATCCGCGCGGGGTTGGAGAAACGCGCGTCGACATGCAGCAGGTGGTCGGACTCGATCGCCCACCAGCCGCCGAGCGGATGCTCGACCAGCCGGGTCATCGCCGGAAACGACCAGTCGCGCCGCAGGAACACCTGCAGCGAGCGCGGTGCATCGGCAGCAGCCGCCACCGCGATCAGCGGTACCGTCGCCTCGTGGCTGACGCCGCGGCGGTCGTGCGCCACTACATGCAGCGTGCTGGCTCCCGCCCGGCCTGGAGCCGTCCACGTCGTCTTTGGCGCGGCGCTGTCGCGGGAGTCGAGCCAGCCGCAGCGGCCGCGCTCGCCCTCGATCGACCAGGAATACGACGTCACGTCGCCGCCGATGAACGGCGCTGGCACGGCGATGGCGCTGCCGCAGACGCAGGTGACGGCCGACGCCGCGACCGTCTCGGGCGCGCAGGGGGGCTCCACCGGCGACCGCCCGTTGGCAGCGGCGACATCCGAGGCAGCCGGGGATGACCCCGTCGGTCCGATCACCGGCGTCGGCCGCGCGGCGATCGCGATGAACACCGCCAGCAACGAGGCGAGCAGGGCGGTCACCAGCCACCAGTGCCAGCTGCGCCGGCGCAGGGCCAGCGCCAATGCTGGTTCACGATCCTCCTGCAGCGCCTCGAGATCGCTCAGCAGATGGGCGGCGCTCGGATAGCGCTCGTCCGGATGCTTCGCCAGGCAGGTCAGCACCACGGCCTCGAGATGCGGCGGGATCGTCGGATCGATCTCCCGCGGCCTGGTCGGAGCGGTGTGGATGTGGTGATGGATCACCACGCTCGCTTCGCCGTTGAACGGCAGCTGGCCGGTGAGCAGTTCGTAGAGCACCACGCCCAGCGAGTAGATGTCGGTGCGCTGGTCGCAGCGTTCGCCGCGCGCCTGCTCGGGGCTCAGGTAGCCGACCGTGCCCATGACCACGCCGGTGACGGTCGCCGAAATGTCCTCGCGCGCGATCCGCAGCAGACCGAAGTCCATGAGCTTGACCACGCCCTTGGCGGAGATCATGAGGTTGCCCGGCTTGATGTCGCGGTGGACGACGTCGTGTTCGGCGGCGACCACCAGGCCGCGCGCCGCCTGCGCGACGAGATCGATCGCCTCGAGCGCGGTCGGCCGCTGCGCATGGTACAGGCGCGAGGCGAGATCGCAGCCGTCGACGTATTCCATCGCGAACCAGTGGTGGTCGAGGTGGACTCCGGCGGCATGGATCTGCACCACGTGCGGCGACGAGATGCGGCCGACGACCTGCGCTTCGAGCTGGAACCGCCGCTTGAAATCCTCGCTGTCGCCGAGCCGCGGCGGCAGCACCTTCAGCGCGACGTCGCGGTCCATGCTTAGCTGGTGGGCGAGGTACACGGTGCCCATGCCGCCGCGCCCGAGCATGCGGCCGATGCGGAAATCGCCCCAGATCTCGCCATCGCCGACCAGGGAGTCGTCCGCCTCGGGTTCGAGCGGCTCGTCGGCGGTCCGTCCGTGCGAGGTGGTGAGCAGGATGGACGCGTCGTCCGGATCGATCATGCCGTCTCCGGTGGGAGTATTGGCTGAGCTCTCGAGGGTCAACCTTTGCAACAATTGCGACAATATCAGGCTTCAAAGAGGCACTGGTGCATCACATGTTGCGAAACTTTCATCAATAAAAGGTTGATCCATCGATGCATCGCTTAGGGTCCTGCATTCGCTCGCGGGCATGCCTGCGGCGGGCAAAGGCGCAAATTTCGCATGAAACCACGGTGGACCAATCGATTCGGTCGTCGCGCGATGCCGCCGCGCGCCGCACCCGCTGGCGTCCAGGCGCTGCCCCCTGACCTGCTCCGCCGCATCGATTCGGATCCCCTGTTCCAGATCGTCACGCTCGATCAGCAGCAGTGGATCGATCCCTACACCGGCAAGGGGGTCGCCATCGGCAGCGCGGGCGGTCGTCAGCAGGCCGCGCGCGAGTACATGCTCGGTACCAACGTCTGGCGCGAGCACGAGACGCTGCCGCTCGCGCGCCTCGTCTACGAACGCTGGCGCCTCGACCTCATCCGACTGCTGCCGCTGGAGCCGCGCCTGCGCCTCTTCGGTAAGGACGGCACCTGGCTGAATCCTTACAGCGGCGAGTTCGTCCCGTCGGTGATGCGCGAAGAGGGAAAGATCACCGTGCGCACGGTGTCGCTGATGGCCGACGCGCTGTCGTCGTCGCCGGCCGCGAGCAGCGGCCGCATGCTCGACGCGCAGTTCCTGGTGAGCCAGGCGAAGGCCAGCTCGGGCCGCGCCAACACCACGGCGTATTTCCACAAGCAGCCGCCGTCCTTCGACGAAGCGATGGAGAAGGCGAAGAGCGTCCAGCAGCACATGCTGTCGGACTTGCCGAAGCTCGAGAACTTCCAGTTCGCCGCGCACTACAGCCCGCATCACGGCGTCAGCGGCGACTTCTACGAGGTCATGTCGCTTCCCGACGAGCGCATCCTGCTGGTGGTCGGCGACGTCAGCGGTCACGGTGTCCAGGCGGCGTTGGTGGTTGCGACCGCGCTCAAGACGCTGCGCTTCGTCGCGCGCCAGCACAGCGACCTCATCGGTTTGCTCAAGGCCTTCAACGACGAGATCCGCACCGACCTGCTTCCCGGCCAGTTCATCACCCTGTTCGCGGGCGCGCTCGACCCCGACACCGGCGTCTGCTCGTGCGTGCGCGCCGGCCACCACGCCGCGCTGGTGGTGAACCTCCACGGCGAATCGATCCTGCGCAAGGTCGGCAAGTGCGGCATGGCGGTCGGCATCGCCGATGGCGACACCTTCGCCGAGACGCTGTGCGAAGACACCGTCGAGCTCACGCCGGGCCACGTGTTCATCCAGTACACCGACGGCCTCACCGAGGCGATGAACCCGGCCGAGGACGAATACGGCGAAGCGCGCCTGTACGCCAGCCTGTTCGCGCACCTCAAGGACACCCCGCAGGAGCTGGTCGACGGCATCGCCCGCGAAGTCGCGCACCATGCCGAGGGTTCGGTCGGCGACGATCTCACCATCCTGGCGGTGATCGCCACCGTCCCGGCCACGTCCGAGCCGAAACGCTCCGATGATCAGCCCGGAACGCGGGAATTCGCCGAAGTGGACGCGGTTCCCGAGAACTAGGAAGAGTCCGTCCGACGTCCGACGTCCGGCGTCCGACGTCGACAGCACGGCAACGACGACGCGGTTTGTCCGCTTCCTGTAACGCCAACCCCGTCGGTGCCTTCGACGTCGGACTTCGGACGTTCACTGGCCCTGCCCATCCAACCGACCATCATTTCTCCTCCATGGCCAAGCTCGTCATCTGCGATCTCGACGGCACGCTGGTGGACAGCCGGCATGACCTCGCCGAGGCCGGGAATGCCGCGCGTGCGGCGATCGGGCTCGCGCCGGTGCCGCTGGAAACCGTGGCGGGATATGTCGGCGACGGCGCCGAGAAGCTGATCGAACGGCTGACACCGGACTGCGCGCCAGCGCAGCGCAGCGAGGCGATGCGCGCGTTCAAGAATCGTTACCGCGAGGTCTGCTGCGTCCGCACACGGCCGTACGAGGGCATCACCGACGCGTTGGCCGGGTTGACGTCCTCCGGCTGGATCCTCGGAGTCGCCACCAACAAGCCGCTCGAGTTCACGCAGCTGATCCTCGACGCCTGCGGCCTCGCGCGCTGGTTTGCGCACGTGCGCGGTGGCGACCGCTGGAAGAAGCCCGATCCCGGCCAGCTGCTCGACATTCTGCAGGCGGCCCAGTGCGACCCCGCGTCGAGCTGGATGGTCGGCGACCATCACACCGACATCATCGCGGCGCGCGCCGCCGGCGTCAGCGCCGCCTGGTGCGCGTGGGGCATCGGCCGGCGCGACGATCTCGCGGTCGACGCGATCGTCGATGCTCCGGCCTCACTGCCGTCCTCGCTCGCTCGCGCGATGCCGTCGCGCGCGTAGAGTCATGGACGAACCATTTTCCGTCAATGATGCCGACGGCTACCCGGTAACGCCCGAGTTGGTGCTCGAGGCCTACTGGCAGCGCTGCTTTCCCATGGCCGATCACCGGCGCGGGCGCCTGCGCTGGTACCGGCCGGAAACCAGGGCGGTGATCACCTGGGATCGCTGGAAGGTCCCGGAGAGCCTGCGCAAGCGTCTCAAGTCCGATCCATTCACCATCAGCGTCGAC
>JACDEN010000219.1:747-5627 GCA_013816415.1 Planctomycetota bacterium | reverse complement strand
CTCGCCTTTCCCGCCTTCGTCGTGGCGATGGCGATCGCCGTCGCCCAGCGCGATGAGGGACGTCCGGCCGGTGCGCTGACGCTGGCGCAGCTGTTCGCCCAGCGCGATAGAGGCCTGTGCTGGGCCGCGTGGCCGCGCGAGGCCCATGCCGCTGACGGAATCGCCTGGACCTGGCCAGAGGGGGATCGCCACGGCGTGCCGATCTCCGCGGCGACCATCGCCGACGGACCCCCGGATACCTGGTTCATCGGCAAGGGCATGCCGGTCGCCGACGATGCGGCGGCCGCCCTGCGCGTCACCGGCACCTGCCTGGCGCTGGGGTCGGCGGTCGGTCGGCTGGCCGCAATGGCCCGATCCGGAGCGGGATCCTGAACGCTCGGGAGCCAGAGCCCTACGCCGGTGTGGCAGGGACGGCCCGGCCGACGACGATTTTTCGCGAAGGATCCGCGGCGATCCACCCCTCACCAGGACGAGAGGCATCGATGGGCACCGGGCTCCCGCATCGCCATGGACGAGGATGCTGACGGTCACGCCGCCAACGGGGCTTCGTTCATCTGACGGCGCCGCCCGCGCCGCCCACCGCATGATCCGTTGCCTCCTCGTCTGGTCGGTGCTCGTCGTCGCGTCAATGCCGGCGGCGGAATCGGCGCCGTACGCCAGCCGATCGCTCGACGAGGTCCTCCACGAACTCGGTTCCCATGGGCTGCCGATCGTGTTCAGCTCGCTGCTCGTCCGGTCTGACATGACCATCATGCGCGAGCCGGCGCCGGGCGCTCCCGCCCGCGTGCTCGAACAGCTGCTGGCGGACCAGGGTCTGCAGGCGAGTCCAGGTCCGGGCGGCATCCTGCGGGTCGTCGCTGCGCCATCGGGTGGCCCGGTGAGCCACATCTCGGTCGTCTCCGACCGGGTCGAAGACGTGTCGAGCCTCGCGGCCTGGGCGCATGCGTGCCTGAAGCCCGAGATGACCGATGAGCAGAAGGGCCTGAAGATCTGGGAGACGGTGGTGAAGTTCAGCCACCAGGCCTCGCCGCCGCACGAGTCCGGTCCGATCGGCGCCGACGTCCATGACGCGATCAAGGAGTTCAACGTCTACGGCTACGGCCAATGCTGCTGCGCATCCGCCGCCATCGAGCAGCTCGCGCGTTACGTCGGACTGGATGCGCGCGGACGTGCGATCCGCGGCCACAGCGTGCCGGAGGTGTACTGGAGCGGTCATTGGCATCTGCTCGACGCATCGCTCATCAATTACTTTCCGATGCCCGACGGCACCATCGCCAGCGTCGACGACATCATCTCTGCGATCGCGTCGTGGCGGTCCGAGCACCCCGACATCGATGCGAAGGACCGGCCCTGGCGCGAGGTGCTGGGAGCAGATGGATGGAAGCGCGGTCCACCGCTGCTCGCGGCGTGTCCGTTCTACGATGCGAAGGGCTGGCTGCCCGCGCGCACCCACGACTGGGGCGCGACCATGTCCGAGTACAACGGCGGCGGTGAGTTCGTGTTCGAATACGGATACCTCGAGGGCTACGAGGTGAACATCCAGCTGCGTCCCGGCGAACGCCTGGTGCGCAACTGGTCGGAGCGCGGTCTGCACGTCGATCTGCACGACCACGGAGCGCACGAGCTGGCCGGCGCGAAGGTCGGTGACGGCGATCTGTGCTACTCGCCGCGCTATGGCGATCTCGCGCCGGGTCGGCTCGGCAATGGAACCCTGTCCTACGCAGTGCCGCTTGCGAGCGGAGCCTATCGCGGCGGCGCCCTGCTCGTCGACAATGTCGCGAGCACCGCGCAGGATCATCGCCTGCCCGCGGTGCACGTCGTCGATCCGTCGCGGCCCGCTTCCATCGTCCTGCGCATGCCCTGCAGCTACATCTATCTCGGCGGCACCCTCGCCTGCGATGCGGTGATCGGTGCGGGCGGCGCGATCGTCATCTCGTTGTCGGACAACCATGGTGCGGATTGGCAGCAGGTGGCGCGCATCGCCTCGACGGGCAGCGAGCGCATCGATCTGTCACCGCTGGTCCTGCGGCGCTATGACTACCGTCTGCGCTGCGAATTCATCGGAGCGGGAACCGGTCTCGACCGCATGGACATCACCCACGACATCCAGCATTCGCAGCGCGCGCTGCCGGCCCTCGGCATCGGAATCAACACCATCTCGTTCTCCGCCGGCGCACAGCAGGGTACGATCGCGATCGAGGGCAGCGGGGGCACCAAGGAAGGGGGCGACGTGCGCTGGCTCTCCGACGCCCACGCCACGATGACCGGATTCCGCACCGGCCCGCCGTATCGCGACGCCTTGTGGATCGAGGGCAGGCAGGCGCAGCTGACCATCCCGGTGGAAACCCCCGGCGATATCACGCGCCTGCGCATGGGCTGCCATTACCGCGCCCGCGGCCAGGGCGATGGATGGGATTACCAGGTCTCATTCGACCACGGCGCCACCTTCACATCGATCGGTTCCGCCCACGGCCAGGTCGCCGGAAACTGCGCGTACAGCGAGTCCACCGCGATCCCGCCTGGCGCGCGATCGGCGCTGGTGCGCTTCTCGGGCACGCAGAACAACACTTGCGGCATCTTCGACCTGCGCATCGATGCGGATTACCGCGAACCGCGCGGCGGCTTCCGGCCGGTGGCCATCACCTACCGATGGACCGAGGACGGCGCCGCCAAGGAGGACGTGCACATCGCCCGCTCGCCATCCGAATCGTACACGATAACCTGCGCCGCCCGGCCCATCATGTCCTCGATCACCCTCGAACCCGCCCACTGACGCCACCACCTCCGGAGCACGACCATGCCCACCGCGGCACGATTCCTCACCACCACGTTTGCCATCGTCGCGATCACCGCGTCGGCCGCCACCGCGGCGGACAAGGCGCCGCCCAAGGTTGCCCCGACCTCGACCACGACGTCGACTTCCGGCGTCGTCAGCCACATCAAGGTGGTGTCGGACAAGATCGAGGACGTCTCGAGTTTCGAGGCGTGGAAGAAGTCCTTCATCAAGGATGGCATGAGCGACGAGCAGAAGGCGATGGCGATCTGGACCACGGTGGTGAAGTTCCGGCACCAGGATCCGCCGCCGAACGAATACCTGCAAGGCGAGGACAACGTCCACGACCCGATCAAGACCTTCAACGTTTACGGTTATGGCCAGTGCTGCTGCGCCTCGTCGAACATCGAGGCGCTGTCGCGTCAGATCGGGTTGCAGGCACGCGGGTGGGGCATCAATAACCACTCGGTCCCCGAAGTCTTCTTCAACGACGCCTGGCATCTGCTCGACGCCTCGGTGATCTGCTATTATCCGAAGGACGACAAGTCGATCGCCGGCGTCGAGGAGATGTCGGCCAATCCCGATGAGCTGGTGAAACCCGAGCGCGCTCGTCCGGCGCTCCAGGGCCCGCGCTACGATTCCCTGACCGGCGACCACGACATGAAGCACATGCCGGACAGCTACCGGAAGAAGGGCGACCGTCCGTTCCTCTACGATTACGGCTACTCGATGGGCTACGAGGTGAACGTGCAGCTGCGGCCGGGCGAGAAGCTGGTCCGCAACTGGTCGAACAAGGGCCTGCACGTCAACCAGGCCGAGAACGGGGGCGACCCCGAGTCGTTCAAGGGCAGGATCGGATTCGAGCAGTTCAAGTATGCCGCCGATTTCGGGGATATCGCCAACGGCCGCATCGGCAACGGCACCCACGAGTACATCGCGCCGCTGGCGAGCGCGGCGTTCCGTGCCAGCGCCCTGCAGGCGGACAACCTCGCGACCACCGGAGAGGACAAGGCGGCGCCGGCCATCCACGTCAAGGATGCGGCCCAGCCGGGCGTCCTGGTGGTGCGCATGCCGTGCAGCTACGTCTGCCTGGGGGGCGAGCTGGCGTTCACCGCGGCCATCAAGCAGGGAAAGATCGACGTCGCGTACTCGGACAACAACGGCGTGGATTGGAAGGACCTGTCATCCGTCACCGCGTCCGGGGAAAACAAGATCGACCTCAAGCCGCTGATCTACCGCCGCTACGACTACCGTCTGCGATTCACCATGAACGGCGCGGGAACCGGCCTCGATGCGCTGCGCATCGTCAACGACATCCAGCACTCGCAGCGTCCACTGCCCGCGCTCGGCCAGGGATCGAACACCATCGCCTTCAGTGCTGGAGCCCAGACCGGGACCATCACCGTCGAGGGCGGAGTCAGCGCCGAACACAAGGCCCAGAATGTGCGCCTCGCCGACTTTCATCCCACGCTCACCGGAGTCGATCCTGGCAACCTGTTCATGCAGGCCGGTACCGCCGAGGTGACGATCCCGATCGCAACTCCTGGGGACATGACGGCGCTGCGCTTCGGCTGCAACTTCCGTGCGCGCGATGCCAAGGACGGCTGGGATTTCCAGGTCTCGTTCGATGACGGCAAGACCTTCACCTCGGTCGACAAGGCGATGGGGCCGGCCAAGGGGTTCTCGAAATACGTCAGCGTCACCACGATTCCGAAGGGGACGCGCTCGGCGCTGGTGCGCTTCGTCGGCAGACAGGTGAACACCTGCGGCATCTTCGGCCTGCGCGTCGACGCCGATTACACCGAGCCGAACGGCGGCTTCCAGCCGGTGAAGGTGACGTATGCCTGGCAGGAGGACGGCAAGCCGAAGCAGGACGTCCACGTGGCGGCCAAGGCCGACGAGACGTACCAGATCACCTGCGCGACCAAGCCGGTGATGACCAGCATCACCGTGGAACTGGCCCAGTGACCCCTCTGGACGCCGGCTGACCGCCGTGGGCAAGCCGGCCGCGGTCGAGGATGTGGCGCTCGTGCGTCGGATGCTGTCCGGCCACGAGCGCTCGTTCGACGAGTTCTTCGACCGCTTCTTTCCCGGCATCTACCGTTTC
>JACDEN010000219.1:0-737 GCA_013816415.1 Planctomycetota bacterium | reverse complement strand
GACGACGCCGAGGCGGCCGAGTCGGTGGCGCAGGCGACGCTCACCGCGGCGACCTCCAAGATGGCGACCTATCGCGGCGAAGCGGCGTTGTTCTCATGGCTGTGCACCTTCTGCCGACATGAGATCCACCGCCATGTCTCGCGCGTGCACCGCGCCGGAATGGTCGTGCTCGACGAGGACGCGGTCGAGGTGCGGGCCGCGCTCGATTCCCTCGCGGCGATCGGCAGCGCCCATCCGGACGAACGCCGCACCGACCTCGCACGGCTCGTCCGCGTGGTTCTCGATGCCCTGCCGCCGAGGTACAGCGAGGCGCTCGAGTGGAAGTACCTCGATGGACTTCCCGTGGCGGAAATCGCCCAGCGCCTGCGCCTCGGGACCAAGGCTGTCGAATCGCTGCTCACGCGGGCGCGCGCGGCATTCCGTGACGGATTCTCGGCGGTGTGCGAAGGCGACGTGTCATCGCATCTGAACGAAGGGACGGGCTGAGATGGCCGCTGCACCGCAAACCGATCATTCCGACCCAGGTCCGCAGGGATCCGACCCCTTGGCGAACCTCGTTCGCCGGGCCGGGCGTCGCGACGCGGTTCCCAGCGAACGCCGGACGCGCGTCCGCGCCGCGGTCCACCGCGACTGGAGACGGACCGTGCGCGCACGGAGATGGCGCCGCGCCGCCGCCTGGTCGGCCATGGCTGCGACGCTGCTGGTCTGTGCCCTGGCGGCATACCACCGAGTGGCGA
>JACDEN010000218.1 GCA_013816415.1 Planctomycetota bacterium | reverse complement strand
GCTCACGCGTGTACGGCCCCTTGTCGCCCGATGCGGTACGGATGACGAAACGATCGGTGGCGATGGCAGGTGGCATGCAGCGGAGCGTAGCGAACCGCGGGCACGATCAAACGCCGGCCGACGGATCCTTCCTGGGGCGTCGGTCGGCGAGGCTCACGGCGTGTAAGTGCCTGTCGGAAGCATGCCAGGCCCGGTTTTTCCGGCCACGCCGACCCGCGGCTCACTTCTTGGGGGTGATCGTCAGCGTCGTCCACTCCGAGGTCACCTTGACCGCCGGGATGGTGAGCAGGCCCTCGGCGTCGGCTTTGGCCTCGCCGCTCTGCTTCGCCGAGGTCGTCCACGCATACGCCGCCTTGGCCGCGATCTTGAATTTCTGCAGCCGACGCGGCGTGACGTCGACCGTTTCGCCAGCGCCCTTGTAGCCGTTGGCGCCCGACGACAGCTTGATCGCGATCGCATAGGTCGCTGGCTCGTCGAGGATGGTCGGTGTGTTCCAGCGCAGGAAGCGGTTGAACCCGCCTTCGTTGTCGCCGTCGTAGGAGTTGTCGCCGAGCTGCGCGTCGGTGCCCACCGCATCGCCCGCGCCGGTGCCGGGCTTGTTGTTCGCCGAGAAACCGGTGAACGCGGGAAACGACTTGTCCAACGCCAGGTAGCAGGTCGCGTCGGTGAATTCATCCCACCAGTCGTCGAGCACCACCGACGTCGGCGATGCCGCCGTATGCGACGAGGCGTTCCAGAAGCACTGGTGGCCGATCTTGAAGGTCTCGAGCGCCTGGTAGAAGCTCATCGGCTCGACGCCAGGAGGGCCCGCGACCTGGCGGTAGGGGATCGAGACGTCCTCGCGGCCGTGCGTGGTGCGCAGCCAGGTCGCGTCCTGGTGGTGCTTCGACGCGTACCACGCCATGTTCTGCCAGTCCCAGACGTTGACGCCGTCGTTGTTCTTCACCTTCGATTCCACGCCGCCCCAGATCGTCTCGCACTGGTTCTTCCATTTGCAGTGGATGCGGTTGGTCGCGCCCTTGCGCGCATCCGCCGCGGCGAAAATCTTCGGATAGCGCAGCGCGAGCGAGGTCGACCCGGTTCCGCCCATCGAGCCGCCGGCGACGTACACGCGGTTGATGTCGATGGGGTAGTCCTTTTCGAAACGCTCGAGGTAGGCGAGCAGGCGCCGTTCGGTGTAATTGACGACCATGCCCTTGTTCGGATCGCCGCCGGGCAACTGGTCGGAATAGCCGTAGAACCAGGTGCCGAACGGATCGTTGGGGACGACGGTGAAGCACTCGGGATAGAAATTGGCGAAGTTGACGATGCCGTCCCAGGTGTCGCCGAATCCGTGCAGCACCAGCAGCAGCGGATAGGTCTTCTTCTCGTCCGGCTTGTAGGCCGCCGGTACACCGATGGTGACGTGGTATTCCTGTCCGGCCTTGACGTAGCCGGGGGAATCCATGCCGGCGACGGCCTTGTGGCTGAAGACCAGGATCCTGCGGCCGTTCTCACCAGCGCGCTCCTCGGGCTTCGAGAGCTCGAGCTTCCCGATCGCATCCGCAGGCTGGGCCGCGTGCGCGGCGGAGGCGATCAGCAGCAGGCAGGCCAGGGACACGCTCTTGATCAGCATGGAGGACTCCGGGTGAGGTCGGGGAAGTCTGGGACCGCCCGGGGACGAGCGAGCGTGAGCTGAACGCGTGACGCGCGTCGGAGTGACAGCGGGTGCCACACCGGGCGATGGCGGACATACCTGGCCCATCCGGCGGCGGCCTGCATGCCTCGCCGCTCGCACATCATCCAAGAGATCCTTCCCCGTCGGGGGGAATGGCGCAGCCTCAGGGTCCCATGTTCCGCCGCCTCCTGTGCGCCGCGCAGCTGCTGACCGTGTTCCTGTCCGCCGGCGGAGCCGGCGCCAGCGACGTCGTGCCGATCCCCGCGCTCACGCAGTGGGAATCCAACATGACCACCTTCGGCCGCCAGCACGCCGCCTACCTGGCGGCGCACAAGGACGACGCCGATATCGATGGGCTGGTCGGCGGCGTCGCCTACTACGATTCCGCGCGCGTGTACCTGCAGATCGCCGCCTACACCAACGACGCCGCGTGGAAGGAGGCGGTCGCCGATTCGATCCACGTCTACCGCGACCGCTTCGTCATCGCGAGCCGTCACGACATCGCCGGGCACCTGAACTTCAGCGATGGCCTGCTGATGCACTTCAAGCAGGCGAAAGATCCGCTCTCACGCGACACCATCCTGGCGATGGCGAAGCTGCGCTGGATGCGCGAAGAGAACATCATCCCCACCGACAGCTGCGAAAGTAGCCGCGAGACCGCGTACGCGATCAAGACCATCCTGAACGCCCAGGCGCTGGGCTTTCCGAAAGGCAAACGGCTCGAGACGCTGGTGACGACGGCGATCGGACATTACGATCAGTGGTTCGTCGCGAAGAGCGCCACGTATGTGCGCCCGTTCATGGCCGGACTCACCGCCGAGGCCCTGATCGACTACCACGCGGTCAGCCACGACCCACGCATCCTGCCGACGATCAAGCTCGGGATGGATTGGCTGTGGGCGAACATGTGGGTGCCCTCCGCCGGCGCGTTCCGCTACACCAACGTGGTGACCAAGGAGGGCGGCATCGAGCCCACCGCCGACCTCAACCTGCTGGTCGCTCCGGCGTTCGCGTGGCTGTACCTGCAGACCGGCGATCCGGTGTACCGCGATCGCGGCGACCAGATCTTCGCCGGCGGCGTCGCTGGCGCCTACCTCACCGCGCACAAGCAGTTCAACCAGAACTACCGCTGGAGCTTCGACTACGTGGCGTGGCGCCAGCAGAAGCCGGTGAAGGAGAAGAAGGCTCCGGCGGTGCCGGTCGCGCAGCCCGCGCAGCCACCGGCGGTTCCGGCAATCGATGCCACCCCCTATCGCGAGGCGCTGCAGCAGGCCCTGCAGGTGATCGGCAAGGGCTTGGCGGTACGCATGACGCTGCCGGTGATGGGTGCGGCGACGGATGTCGACGTGGTGGGCGCCGACGCGCACGGTGTGATCGCCCGCGTCTCGGGCAACGATCTGCCGGTGCGCTGGAAGGATGTCGCCGATGCGGATCTGGCGCAGCTCTCCTACCTCGCGGCGAAATCCGACAAGGCGGTGCTGACCAACGCCTGGCACCTCGCGTCGATCACCCGCATGCTCGATCTGCGCACGCAGATCGGCGGCCGCCTGCTGGCGATCGATCCGGAAGCGTTCAGGGAGTTGGCGAAATAGGGTTGGGTTGGTGGTTGGTGGTTCGAATCAATCCAATTGCCGTCACCCACCGTCAACCATCGTCGATTCGAATCCTTCTCACCACCAACCACCAACCACCTGGATCGCGCCGGATCGTCAGTTAGCTTGCGCCCATGGACGCCATGTACTGGTGCCTCGCGGGCGGCGGGGCGGTCGCGGTTGTCGCCGCGGCCTGGGCGATCCTCCGCTCCGGAGCGCAGGTCAAGCTGCCGGCGAAGGATGGCAACTACGTGCCATTCTACGACTTCAAGACGCGCAGCGTCACCTACATCCGCGATGACGCCATTCGTCCGGGGATGATCCAGGCGAAGATCCACAACCTCGATGGCCTGCACTGGGTCGACGCCAGCCAGATGAAGCAGGCCAAGACGGCGCTCGGCGAACTGACCGACGAGGCGCGCGGGCGCATCCCCGCGCTGCAGGCGGCGCTCTCCGAGGTGCATCCGATGTCGATCGAGCAGTGGGAGGCCCTGGTCCGCCGCGACGCTGACCCCGCGGCCGCGGTCGAGAACTGGTCGGCGATCGCCGGGGCCTATGTCGAGGAAGCCGCGGCTCCCGGCCTGAACGCCCTCCAGCGCGCGGATCTCTTCCGCCTGGTGCTCGCCTGCGCGAACACGCCGCGCGACCAGATCCTGAAATCGGTGACGCTCAACGCGCTCGCCCGCACCACCGCCGAGGCGATCATCGCGCGACGGGCGAAGGGTGGGTGAGGAAGCGTTCTGAGTTCTGAGTTCTGGGTTCTGCGTCCTGCGTCGACCCTGGACTCGAGCCGAAACGTTTTTCGCCGCGACAACGGAGAACAGAGAACGGAGAACTCAGAACCTCCTTCCGTATGATGTCCGCTCCAGAGCCGGGCGCGGCGTAGGAGCCGGGCGCTGCATAGGAGCCGGACTCACGCGCCGCGCTGGCGCAGGAACTCGACCGCGGTGATGCCGGTGAGGTCGCGGAAGACCTGCGAAAAGTGGAATTGCGAGCTGAAGCCGAGCTTGCGCGCCACCGACTTCACCGACGCGCCGTCCTCCATCAGCAGCCGCCGCGATTCGCGGATGCGCAGCCAGCGCACCCGCGCCATCACCGTCATCCCGGTCTCGCGCTTGAACGCGTGCGCCAGGGTCGACGGCGACTGCTGCAGGCGCGACGCGAGCTCGTCGATGGTGGGCGGCTGCGACAGGACGCGCATGACCTCGCGGTCGAGCCGCGCGAGCAGGGTCTCGGCGCGCGCATGTCCGCCCGTCGGCGCGCGCACCGGCCACGGATCGTCCTCCAGGCCCGTGTGTCCGCGCAGCGAAGCGGCGAGGATCTCGGCGAACACCGTCAGCGCATGCGCCTCGATGGTCAGCCGCGAGGTCGCCTCGGCCTGCTGCTGCAGGT
The DNA here is from genome assembly GCA_013816415.1 of Planctomycetota bacterium. Classification (GTDB taxonomy): domain Bacteria; phylum Planctomycetota; class UBA11346; order UBA11346; family UBA11346; genus JACCZE01. The sequence goes on along the minus strand of JACDEN010000218.1, from coordinate 995 downwards.
CGAACATCGCATGCACGTGCGCAGCGAGGCGCTCGTCCTGGTCGAGGATCGCGGTCAGCGGCCGCGTCGACAGCGTCGGCCACGGCTCGAGGAAATCCCAGAAGAACCACGCGGTCTCGTGGCGTTGGTCGCCCCGCGGCCCGCGGCCGCGGTAAGCGGTTCCGGGCGCGTAGATGTACCAGGTGCGCCGCCGACGGCGCATCTCCCGGGACGGTTGGCCCGGGATTTCGATCACCATGTCCAGGTCGTCGGCATCCCACCAGTCGATCACCCAGGAGCGCCACCGACAGGTCGGGCCCCATCCGCCCGACAGCGGCGCGCCGTTGCGCTGCGCCTGCACCAGACCGACCATAACGCGTGGAAGCTGCACGCCACAGGCTCAAAGGATCGGGAACGCGCGCAACCGCGGGATCACCGCGCCAACCGCACGATCTCGGCGTCGAGCCACGCCTGCTCCTCCGTCAAACCCCATTGCGCGCACAGCGCCTGCAGCCCGCGGTACCGTTCGAGGACATCGCATCCGGTCGCGGCCTGCAGTTTGCGCAGATCGACCGGGCAGCAGTGCATGGGCTGCAGGTCGGATTCCTGGAGATGGTTGGCGCCGTTCATCACGCAGTGGAACCAGATGCAGTGGTCGATCCCGAACAGGTGGCCGATCTCGTGGGCCAGGACCTGGCAGCTGCGCGTCAGCAGCCGCGTCCCCTGCGCCGGTGTCAGGGCATCGCCGTCGGGAGCGTAGCGCGCGAAACTGAAGATGCCGACGGCGTCGGTCGGACGCGCCTGGCCGAACACGAAGTTCCATGCCGGGTCGGGATAGAGATCGACCATCGTCAGCTCGACGACGGCGAACGCGTCCGCGGGCTTGTCGCGCACCATCGCCTCGAGCACCGCGGTGGTCAGCAGCTGCCGCTGCCCGTCGCCCGGATTCCGCCGCTCGCCGAATGCGCCGTCGGCGAGCGGTCGCGCCGGCAGCAGCGCCGCCGGCACCATGAAGT
>JACDEN010000217.1 GCA_013816415.1 Planctomycetota bacterium | reverse complement strand
CCCCCAGCTGGCGCCGGGTGAACCAGCCGCCGAGCGCGAGTCGTTTGCCGACGTGGTGCTGGTCGGCCGTTTGCGTGCGGCCATCCAACGGCTGAACCCGGGCATTCCCGCAGAGGCGCGCGAAGACGCCCTGCGCAAGGTGCTGCGGGTGGCGACGGCGTCGTTGGTCCCGACGAATCGCGCCTTTCACAAGATGTTGCGCGATGGGGTCGAGGCCGAGCACCGCCGCGCCGATGGCAGCATCGCTGGCGATCCGGTGCGCGTGATCGATTTCGCCGATACGCAGACCAATGATTGGTTGGTGGTGAACCAATTCGCGATTCAGGAGAACCAGCACAACCGTCGTCCGGATGTCGTGGTCTTCATCAACGGTCTGCCGCTGGCGGTGATCGAGCTGAAAAACACCGTCGATGAGAACGCCACCATCTGGACGGCGTTCCAGCAGATCCAGACCTATCAGGCGCAGATCCCCAGCTTGTTCCAGTACAACGCCGTGGTGGTGGTTTCTGATGGCACCAACGCGCGCATCGGATCGCTGACGGCCAATCAGGAATGGTTCAAGGTCTGGCGCACCATCGACGGCGCGAGCGATGCGCCGACCACGGCGCTGGAGCTGGAGGTGCTGCTGCGCGGGGTCTTCGAGCCACGGCGGTTTCTCGACCTGCTCCAGCACTTCATCGTCTTCGACGTGGATCCCGACGACGGACGCGTCAGCAAGGTCATCGCCGGCTATCATCAGTTCCACGCCGTGAACGCCGCGGTGGCCGAAACTGTCCGCGCCAGCGGCGTGGGCAGATCCGATCGCATGCGCGAAGTCGACGGTGGGTATTGGTCCGGTTCCATGCATGGCGGTACACTGGGCGATCGGCGGGCCGGCGTGGTCTGGCACACCCAGGGCAGCGGCAAGAGCTTCACGATGCTCTTCTATGCCGCCCGTCTGGTGCGGCATCCGGCGATGGAGAACCCGACGCTGGTGATCCTGACGGATCGCAATGACCTGGACGACCAGTTGTTCGGGCAGTTCCAGCGCTGCGCCGACATCCTGGGGCAGGTGCCGGTCCAGGCCGAGGATCGCACTCGATTGCGGGAATTGCTTCAGGTCGCCAGCGGCGGTGTGGTGTTCACCACCATCCAGAAGTTTCTGCCCGAGAAGGGGGCGGACATGCCGGAGCTGTCCGCACGGCGCAACATCGTGGTCATCGCCGATGAAGCGCACCGCAGCCAATACGACGTCATCGATGGGTTGGCCCGGCATCTGCGCGACGCCCTGCCCCATGCCTCGTTTATCGGCTTCACTGGCACGCCGATCGAGAAGGCCGACGCCAACACGCGGGCGATCTTCGGCGACTACATCAGCATCTATGACATCCAGCGCGCGGTGGCCGATGGCGCGACGGTGCCGATCTATTTCGAGAGCCGCATCGCCAAGCTGTCGCTCAATCAGGCCGCGCTGCCCACCATCGATGCCGAGTTCGAGACCATCACCGAGGGTGAGGAGCAGGCCAGGAAACAGCAGCTCAAGACCAAGTGGGCTGCGATCGAGGCCCTGGTCGGTGATCCCAAGCGCATCGTCCTGATCGCCGCTGATCTGGTCGCGCATTATGAACGTCGCTCAGAAGCCATGGCCGGCAAGGCCATGGTGGTCTGCATGAGCCGGCGCATCTGTGTCGATCTGTGCGACGCCATCGTGAAGCTGCGCCCAGCATGGGCCAGTGCGCCCAGTGATGATGCGGAAGCCGAGGGCAAACGCCCCTGCGTGGTGAAGATCGTGATGACCGGCAGCGCCGATGATGGACCGGCATGGCAGCCGCATATCCGCACCAAGCAGGCGCGGCGAGCCTTGGCCAATCGCTTCAAGGATCCCAAGGATCCGTTCCGCATCGTCATCGTCCGCGACATGTGGCTGACCGGCTTCGACGCGCCGTGCCTGCACACCATGTACGCCGATAAACCCATGAGCGGCCACGGTCTGATGCAGGCCATCGCCCGCGTGAACCGCGTCTTCCGCGACAAACCCGGCGGTTTGGTGGTGGACTACCTGGGGTTGGCCGACCAGCTCAAGCATGCCTTGGCCACCTACACCGAGAGTGGCGGCAAGGGTTCACCCAGCATCGATACCGCCCAAGCCATCGCCGTGATGCAGGAAAAATACGAAATCACCTGCGGCATCATGCACGGCTTCGATTGGGATCTGTGGTCCACCGGCACGCCCATCCAGCGCCTGGGACTGATCCCTCCCGGGCAGGAACACGTCTTGCAGCAGGAGAACGGCAAGGCCCGTTTCGTGCAGGTGGTGACCGGTCTGTCGCGAGCCTTCGCCTTGTGCGCCGCCACCGATGCCGCCATCGCGCTGCGGGACGACATCGCCTTCTTCCAGGCCATCAAAGCCCAGTTGGCCAAGACATCGGGCAGGCAGCGTCCGCCCGAGGAACTGGACGCGGCGGTGCGGCAACTGGTGTCCTCCGCCATCATGGCCGACGAGGGCATCATCGACGTCTTCACCGCAGCCGGGCTCAAGCAGCCGGACATCAGCATCCTGTCCGAGCAGTTCCTGGCCGAGGTCCGTGGCCTGAAGCACAAGAACGTCGCGGCTGAATTGCTGGCCAAACTGCTGCGAGACGAGATCGCCACCCGCAGCCCCAGGAACGTGGTGCAGGCCCGCCAATTCAGCGACATGCTGCAGAAGGCCCTGAACCAGTACCACAACCGCGCCATTGCCACCCAGGAAGTGATCGAGGAGCTGATCGCCCTGGCCAAGAAGATGAGCGCCGCCACCAAGCGCGGCGCCGCCCTGGGTCTGACCGATGAGGAGGTCGCCTTCTACGACGCCCTGGCCGCCAATGAGAGCGCGGTCAAGGCCATGGGCGATGCCAAGCTGCGCCTGATCGCGGCCGAGCTGGTTACCCAGGTGCGCAAGAGCGTCACCATCGACTGGACGCTCCGCGATGGCGCCCAGGCCAAGATCCGCGTGATGGTGAAGCGCATCCTGAACAAGTACGGCTATCCACCGGACATGCAGGATGCGGCGGTGCAGGAAGTGCTGGCGCAGGCGAAGGAGCTGTGCGCGGATTGGGCTCAGGCGTAGGCTCGGCTGCGCGCCAGCGCGGTGGTGACCTGCAGCAGGATGCCGCGTCGGAGGATCATGCGGGCGTGTAACACCATGAAAATCCGTCATGTGAAGAAGGAATATCATGGTGTCAGTGAAAGGGGCCAGGCAGGCTGAAGATGAGAGACATCATTCAGGCTGAGCCGCAGCGACACGCACGCGGACGTGACGAGTGAGTAGGTGGTTGCCTACAACGACTCAGTAGTACTGCTGATGCGCGAGGGCATTACCCACACGCAAGGCGCTAGCGCGGCCATCCAACTTGTGGTATGGTTCATTGAGGTGACGCATGGCTGATGCCAGTATTCCTGACCAAATCACCCTCGAGTTCTACCGCTCGAACGGTGACGTTGCGCGGCTCATCGACATGGGTCTCGAGTTCCTGAAGGCTAACGCGATCGATCCATCGCGTCACAACAATCCGTTCCGCGTCGGTATCGAGAAGCGACCGAGCAAGGCCGGGAACATGTACTTTGAATATTCGCAGAACGCGCTGCCGCTACCCGATGGCCTGAACACATTCATCAAGATCGAAGGCACCGTCATTCCGATGGGCAGCACCCGGCCATCCGGCAAGGGCTACCCCACGCGCGAAGGGCAGACGACAATCTTGGTCGGATCGACCGTGTATATGGTCACGGCCTACCTCACTGAGGGCAAAGTCGGCTACTACGTGAAAGTCCATGCTCATAAGAAGCCAAGCGCCTCGAAGTCGATGCTCAAGGCACAAATGGCTCCAAAGGGTGGCTCGATCCTCTGAGTCGCCACGGACCACGTTCCAACTCTTCAATCCAGTTCATGAGTTGGTTCACCGCCAATGCCAATGCCGAGCGCGGTCAGTTCGGGCAAAGTGGCCTGGAGCACAGAAGGTCGCGGATGTGCTGCTGCCACGCCTGCGCGGCGCTCAAGTTGAACCCAGCGCGGTGGGCTGACCCAGGTCCTCGCAGTCTCCTTGGGGTCTCTGCCGGTTGCGACCAATCCTTTTTCAATTCTAGGATCTCGAGGATGACGTTTCGTGCGCTTGGTGGGTTTTATGCTCTCTCAAGGTGGACTCCCGGCATCGACCTAAAGGCGACAGGTTCGAATCCGCAGGAATGACCCCGAGGACACCGGAAACGGCGGCTGAGAAGGCGACCTTTTTCAGCGGTAGGAGCGAGGTAGGATCAGGCACACTAGGCCCGAAAATCCGTTTTAGATAAACTATTTAAACCACTGTAATAGCTAAGTTTAAATGGTGCGCCCGCCCGGGCTCGAACCGGGGACCCACAGATTAAAAGTCTGTTGCTCTACCAACTGAGCTACGGGCGCGTGGCGGGGAATTGTGGCGGCAGCCTCGGCGAGACAACCCGCAGTCAGCCGACCGGTCAGGCCGGTTTGGGCGGAGCGACCGACGGCTTGCCGATGAATTTCGTGACCGCGGCGAGGATCTGGTCCTTCGAATACGGCTTGGCGATGTAGTCGTTGCAGCCGACGGCCTTGCACTTCTCGTCCTCGCCCTTCATCGCGTTGGCGGTGAGGGCGACCACCGGGATCTGCTTGAGCTTCGGATTCTGGCGGATCGCGCGCGTGGCGTCGTAGCCGTTCATCACCGGCATCATCATGTCCATCAGGACCAGGCGGTATTCACTCTCGTCGAGGCGCTGCAGCGCGAGGGTGCCGTTCTCGGCGATGTCGTAGCTGTAACCGGAGCGCGCCAGCAGAAAGGCGATCAGCTTCTGGTTCACGGGATTGTCTTCGACGATCAGGATATCGGGCATCTACGTCAACCTGCCCGAGCATACGCCGGCCCGGGGGTCGTCCAAACGATTACGGGGTACGGGCCTGCCGCTGCCGGTCATGCCAGGCGAAGGGGTCCGCCACCGCCGGCGCCGCTGCGCCGGCCACCAGGGCGGCGATGATCTCGGCGGTGATCGGCGCGAGCAGGATGCCGTTGCGGAAATGGCCGGTCGCCAGCAGCAGTCCGCTCTCCAGGCGTCCGATCACCGGCCGCCCGCCCTCCAGGCGCGGCCGCAGGCCCGTCCAGGTCTCCGCGATCGGGGCATCGGCGAGCGACGGAATCAGCAGGCGGGCCTGGTTCGCCAGGCGGTCGATGGCCATCGCATCCTGCGAGCGATCGAATCCGGCGATGACCATCGTCGATCCCACCACCAGCCCCGCGCCCGCGCGCGGCACCAGATAGGCATGGTGTGAATGGATGAACGAGTGCAGGCGTCCGTCGGCGACCTGGAAGCGGATCAGCTGCCCCTTCACTGGTTCGCCCGCGAGATCGATGCCCGCGAGGCGCGCCAGAGCCGGGGTCCATGCGCCGCTGGCGAGGACGACCTCGTCGTAGGCGGTGGTGACGCCGCCGCTGACGACCTCGCCCGGCTGCAGGCCCTCGACCGCCGCCTGGTAGCGCAGCTCGACGCCGAGGGACGAGCAGGCAGCCTTGAGCGCGGTGAGCAGCCGGCGTGGATCGACGTGGCCTCCGGGGACCAGCAGCGCGCCGAGGGCGGCGCGCACCGCCGGCTCCTCGGCCCGCAGCTCGTCGGCGTCGAGC
>JACDEN010000216.1 GCA_013816415.1 Planctomycetota bacterium | reverse complement strand
GTCTTCGTACGATCAAAACCATCATAGGTCATCACCGTTTTGTCGCCCGCACCGGCAATCGTCGAATTGTTCGATGCATTCCCATCGGTGTCGGCAGCGTCGACAAATTCCGTCAAATTTCGATTCTTATCATAATTGCGTGTCACCGTGCTAGCGACCGTTCCCGTACCGCCGGGACGATTGAAGGCCGTTGGATCGCCCGCGGCATACAGCCCTGCCGACGGACGCGTGCTTGTGCCGCGGATCGACTGGAAGACCAAGTCGCGCTCGTCGTAGACGGCACTCTCGGCGTTTCCGGCTGGATACACCGTCAGCACCGTATGCTCATTTCCGTCCCACCGGAATTTCGTTGTGAGGCACTTCGTGCTGTCGATCTCGCGACGCTCTTCGATACCTTGGTCGAGGCGGTCGAAGAGCGTGAGGGTATCAACGTAGGCGTCTCCACCGATGGCGTCGGCACTCGAAAGTCCCGGCGTTGTCGATGTCGCCTGCGACGGCAACGTCCCGAGCCCGGATCCATCGACGCTGGAGGTATTGTCGCGATCCTCGGTCTGTACGAGCACAAGGCTCCCGTTGTAATCGAAGAAGCGGCGCTCTTTATAAGCGAATGCGGTCAAAGCGCCGATGGACGCACCGACCAAGGGATCTGATGGACTCGCCGTGCTCGCTCCACTGATCGACGCCGCCCGAGTGGTCTGAACCGTGCGATTGTTCTCAGTGACGAAGGAATCGGTGCGAATGCCGCGACCGTTGGTCGACGTGATGGCGTTGCCGACATCGTCATAGGTCAACGCGATCTTGATGTCAGTGATGGCAGGATTCGTGGCGTTATTGTTGAAGGTCGCCGAGGACTTGTCGACTCCGCTCTGGTCGAAGTACGACCGAGTCGTATCACCGATGCGCTCCTTGAGGTAGCCGCCGGTCGTCGACCCGAGCGTCCGTCCGTCCGCCGGCGTCGGAGTCGTGATTGCGTCGCCATCAGGATCGTTCTCAGGGAAATAGGACGAGCTGACGACGTTCGCCTCCGGGTCGATGACTTTCGTGACCTGGGCATAGCTGTTGTACTGCACCATGGTCACGACTGTCTGCAGACGGGTTCCGGAGGTCCCCTCGTCGGTGCCGCCGTCATCCGTGCTCTTCGTCTGATCGATCAGATCTCCGGAGGTTTCGATCGTCGATTCCAGTGCATGCTGATTGGACCCGGAGATGAGAACTGGGCTGCCACGGGCGACTCGTACGACGTTGCCGCCCACACGAGGTGTCGTGTCGTTATCCGCATTGAGATCTCCGAGGCCGAGCTTGATATGCGCTACGCTCAAGCGGCTGCGAAGCTCCGTCAGACCCGCCGAAGACTCGGGCAGTCCGAGTTCCTGCAGCAGGAGCACCTCGGTTGCCAGCACGGCTGGACTGACGCTCAGATTGGCAATGGGGGATGAACTCACGTAGCCGGAACTGAAGCGATTGGGAATGGCGGTCGCCGCCGACGCGAGCATCGGCGATTCCTGGTAGTCATAATACTCGCGTTCGAGGTAGCGCAGGTTCAAGGTCTTCGACGCATCATAGGGATCCGTCATCGTGCGCGTCACGGGGTCAGCGATGGGCGGAGTGAAGCCATTGCTGGTCATGTTCGCGCCGCGCGCCGTGATGCGCAGAGCGGTTCGGCAGTAAACCGGCTCGTGGATGGAGACTTCCTCGATCGTCGACTGATCGCCACCGCGGGTCGCATCGGGGGTCTGCATGCGGCGGACCAGGTTGCTCTGCTGATTGCGATCGGTCCCCGTGTAATAGGTGTAATCGACGCGATTGCTCTCCGGCATGGTACGGGACGTCAGGAACCGATCACGGTTCTGGGTGAGCGTCAGATCGAAAGACGTCGGCTCGCCCGTGCGCAGGCCTTTGGTGAATACCTTGTAGGAGTGCAGGGTCTTGCCGCCGCCATAGATGTAGCGGGACTGATTTCCGTTGCGATTCGTGATATCGACCTGCAGCGAGTCCAGGTTGAAGAGTAACGTCGGATCCAAGACCACATTCAAGCCCATGCCGCGAGTGGGCCGGAGATCCGTGTAGGCGTAGGTGATGGTGCCACCCGATGGGACTCCGTTGCCGTTCGTGCCCCCAGTCGTGAACGCGGTAACATACCCGAGGAACGCATTGCTGGCATCCGTCTGATAGGTGACGGCCTCAGCCGCATCGCTGGTGGCGGGGTCGGTGCCAGGAGTCGAGCCGACCTCGTTCGGATACCAGATCTGCGTCAGTTTGTGCAGAAGACGGTTCTGCTGCTCGGTCGTCAGCGCGTTCCATTGGGTCGTGGTCAATCCGGCGCGATTGGCGGTCGTCGTGTAGGCGTAGCGCGTCGTTGGCCCATTGGGGAAGTCATTGCCGTTGGGCGTTGCCGACACCACCGGTTGCGAGCAGCGCACCAGATTCGATTCCGCATCATAGTCGAGCACTATCGTCCGGTTGCGCGTTTGACCGCTGAAATCCTGCGCCTGCGTCGGAGACCCAGCGAAGGTCATGTTGTCCTTGAAGTCGATGACCTTGGCGAGCCGCCCATAGGCAGCGGTGTTCGCCGTCGGGTGCGTGATGGTGACCACGCGCCCACCGATCGTCTGCGACACATCGGCATAGTACTGGTAGCGGATCTCCCGCCCCAGCGAGTCGACGACGTAGGCGAGGACGTACTTGTTATCGCCGGTGACCGTCGCGTTCGGATCGATCGACTCGTATCGCAGGCTCAGGATATTTCCGTTACGGTCGCGCAACGCCTTCAGACGCCCATTCGTGTTGGGTGTCGTCGTGGTGGTGAACGGATAGTAGATGCGCGTGAGGCCCGATTCTTCCCGAATTTCGAAGTCGCCACCCGCATTGATGCGCATCTGGGTGAAATTGCTGTCTGGGGCTGTCCACACATTGGCTCCTCCGTTGACGTAGAGCCCCCCCGACATGCCATCACGATAATTGATGATATTCGATGTCGATTGGCTTCCGCTGCCATCTTTGAGGAGAAATTCATCGATATACGACGCCGTCCAGCCTTCGCCAAAGTCATGAGGGCCTAAGCCGGCTCGGTAGGTGAAGCTGCGGTAGGTGTGACGGAACATGTAGTCAATTCCCCGACCAGGGATCACCAGGTCGACGAGGTCGAGCTTCTTTTCTCCGTCAGAGGGATCGATCGATTGGGGAGAATGCGGTTGTGCCTTGGAATCGGCGCTGGAGCAATTTTTGCATGTGCTCCCGGCATTACCTGTACCCTGGCCTGGTTCGCTATACGGGTCCCCTGGGGGGTGGCTCGGCGAGTCGTCGTACCGATCGCTGTAATTCGTGTTGTACATATTATCAGTGGCATTCGAGGTATTCACGACAATCACGCTCATCGTGTACCCATTGATGCTCTGCGGCGTGAAGGATCGTGTCGTCTTGCCATCGCTGCCGGTCGTAGACGCGAAGGCGGGATGCGCGAGCAACGTGCTCAGCGTCGCATGGAGATCCCGATCAATCGCCCACGTCCGTGGTGAATCGATCTGTACACCCTGGATCGCCGGCGCAATCGTCACCGTCTGCGTCACCGGACGCTGGTCGGCGTGATAGAAACAACGCGGCGACGGCGTCACGGAGATGACCGTCGCAAAATGCGCTCCGCGTTCCTGACCGCTAACGAAGGCGCGGATCGTGACGTCGTCTTTGAAGGCGCCCACATTCTGCCCCACGATATCGACCGTCGCCTGGTTCGGCGTCCCGCCAGAGGTCGTGACGGACGTGCTGATGTTCGTCGTGCCGCGACCGTAATAGATTTGGCTGCTGCCGCCCGGCTCGAGGAGTTGCTGCAGATCGACCGTTGTCGCCGTCGTACCAGGGGCCGTGACGGTCAGCGTGTAGGAGACATCCTGGTTCCCGACCGGCGCGCTGGTCTGGAACGAGCTCTTCTGGATCACCGACTTATTGCCGTCGGTCGAGAGAGCGAGGGTCACGGCATTGGCATCGGTCACACCATCAGCGCTGCCGCTCTGGATGGTGAGCGTGGTGGTCGCGAGATTCCTCTGCACCAAACTCTTGATGCTCGATGACGCGGTGACGGTGGTCGTGCCCAGGGTCACGTTCCCCGAGGCCGTGAGGGTCACGAGCTTCTTGTCCCCACTGAGCGACGCCGCGGATACGGTCAGTCCGCCGGAGAGCGTCCAGTTCGCGGTGTTGGTCGCGGTGGTCGAATCCATCGCTTCATTAAAGCGCGCATAGACTTTTGCGAGATTGGCGGTGTTCGAGGTCGCGACATCAAAGGTCGGAACCGTCCCGAAATCCCAGTTGGTGTTATAGCCATTGTTCGTGCAGTTGTTGGTCGCAGCGATGGTGGTGCCAGGCGATGCGTCGGAGTGCTTCACCGCGACCCACGCCACCGTCTGGGTGCCGGCGCCGACATTCAGCTTCCAGGTATCCAGTGGGAGCGTCCCGGTGCTGTCGAGCGTGATGACGTTGCCGGACGAGCCGTTGAGCGTCAGGTTGGTGGTCGTGACCTGGGTCCCGATTGCGAACTTCGTGGTGAGACCCGCGTTCACGCTGAAGGTGGTCGCCGTGAAGCCGGTTCCGGTAAAGGTCTGGGTCGCCGCGGTCTTGGCGACGTTCACGGTGGAATAGGTCGCTCCACCCAGATCCGCACTCTGATTCGCGCCGCCGTTGAAGCGCAACGTTCCACTGTTGTGCGTGTAGATGCCGCCTGACTTCGTGAAATCCTTAGCCACGGCGAAGATGCCGCTCGGCGCGGTGAAGGTACCGGCAGCGAGGATGAACGAGCCAGCGAGGGTCTCATTGGTGCCGGTCGTCCACGCGCCTCCAGTACCGTTGACGGTGACGTTGTACCAGTTCTGACTGTTCGACGCGATGGTCCTGCCGGTGGTGGTCGCCACGAAGGTCACTGTGCCGCGGGTGAGTGTCTGCGTCGCGGTGTTGGTCCACGATCCCTGGGTGATGAGGTTGATATCCGTGATCGGGATTCCGGAGAGCGGATTTCCGAATTTCAGGTTCGCTCCACTGCGAATGATGACGTCACCCACGGCGGTGTCGGAGACGTAGTCGCCGTTGAACAGGGTGGTACCAGTTGCGGCCGTGACGCTGTTGTTGTCGATGATCAACTGTCCGCCGGCCGCCGGGTCGCTCGACTTCTTCAGGTAGACGGTGCCGGCTGCGCCGTTATTGCCGGTGACCACGCCACCAAACGCCTGGATCACGACGGAGCCGAACGTGGTTCCACTGGTCAGCGTGACCGCCACGCGACCACCACCGCCACCGGAGTTGTTGCCGATGGCACCGTTCGCACGGATGGTGCCCGTTCCCGAGAGTGTTGTGCCCGTCAGATTGATGGTGCCACCCGAGCCACCGCCGTATCCATCGGTGGCTGGACTGGCCAGGCCGTTGGCGGTGATCGTCCCGTTGACGGTGATCGTTCCCGATGCGGTCACGATGAGAGCGCCGCCGCCCCAGGCGTAGCCGTAGAGGCTGCCGCTTCCGAGAAACAGCGGGTTGGTCACCGAGCCATAGGTGTCGTTACTGGTGGTGTACCCGGATTCGCCACCATAGGAGCCGCCCTGGCGGTACCCGCCGTAGCCGAAGCCGGAGCCGGTGTTGTGACCCAGGCCGTCAGCGCGCAGGACGCCGCCGACCTGCACGTCCAAGGAAC
>JACDEN010000215.1 GCA_013816415.1 Planctomycetota bacterium | reverse complement strand
ACCCCTGGCAGCGCACATCCGGCTCGATGCAGCCACCCTCGCCAAGACCTGGGACCTGGTGTACCTGCCCGGAGGCATGGGCTCGGCCGCGGTGTGCCGCGAGGACGCCCGCGTCCAGGAGCTCGTCGAACGTCAGCTCACGGGCGGACGGAGCCTGGCGATCATCTGCGCGAGCGTCACCGCCCTGGTCCCCCGCCGTCTCGGCGCGGGACGCACCGTCACCTCGTACCCCGGGGTCCGCGACCAGGTCGAGCCGCACGTCGCCGCCTGGCGCGACCAGCCGGTGGTCGTCGACGGCACGCTCACCACCAGTCAGGGTCCGGGAACGGCGTTGGCGCTCGGACTCACTCTCGCCCGCCAGCTTGCCGGTGACGAGGTCGCCGCGAACGTAGCCAAAGCCATGCTCACCCGTCTCCCGTGATTCCAACCCAAGGTCCGCCATGATAATCCGCCCGCTCGCCATCGTGTTCACCCTCGCCCTCACCGCCGGTCGGCTGCTCGCGTCCGACGCCGTGGACAACTTCACCAAGGCGATGGCGGGCAACGACTCCACCGAAAAACGCGCGGCGGTGCAGACCCTGGCGGGTGCTCCCGACGACGAGGTGGTGCTGCCGCTGCTCGTCCAGGCGGTCGCCGACCGTCAGGCTGGTGAGGCCGCGATCCTCGCGCTGCGCGCGCGCACCGGATTGAAGCCGGCGGTCAAGCGCGGCCAGAGCCATTATCCGAACTATCCGTCAGGCGACAGCCCGACCGACTGGTCGACGTGGCTGGCCGAACGCGGTCGCGAGAAGGCGCAGGAGAAGACGGTCAAGGACGCCGAGAAGATGGCCAAGGAGGCGAAGAAGACCGCCGACAAGGCGAAGAAGAAGGCGGACGGCAAGGTCGGCAAGGATGGCAAGGACGATCCGAAGGATCCGGCCGACCAGGACAGCGCCGAGGAGCCCGTCAAGGAACCGGTCGAGGATGCCTCGCCCAAGAAGCACCCCATCCAGGCTGCACCCGAGGACCTCGGCAAGGTCGACCGCATCGTGTTCAAGAACGGCAGCAGCCTGGTGTGCTACATCCTCACCCGCCGCACCGACGCCGATGGCAACCTGCTCTCCGTGCGCGTCGTCCACCCCGACGGCGCCGGCGAAGAGATCCTCGACGCGGCGCTGATCGCGCGCATCGAGGAAGATATCAAGTGAACAGCCAACGTTCTGCGTTCCGCGTTCTGCGTTCTACGTCCTTCGTTGTACGCGACACGCGCGGGCCATCGGCGGCTCTCTGACGCAGAACCGAGAACGTAGAACGTGATCCTCCTCTACCCCGGCAGCTTCGATCCGCCGCATCTCGGGCACCTCGATCTGATCCGGCGCGCCGCCTCGCTCGCCGAGCAGGTGGTGGTCGGCGTCGGCGTGAATCCCGACAAGCAGTCGTTGTTGGGCGACCGCGTGCGCGAACAGCTGCTGCGCGATGCGTGCGCGGCGCACGCCAACGTGCGCGTCGCGACCTATACCGGAGCCACCCTCGCCTTCGCGCGCTCCCTCGGAGCGCGTGCGCTGCTGCGGGGCATCCGCGGCGGAACCGATCTCGAGAACGAGACGACCATGGCGACCATCCACCGCCGGCTCGGGCTCGATACGGTGTTCCTGCTCGCCGATGACGCCCACGCCCACCTCAGCGGGCGCGCGGTGCGCCTCGCGCGGTCGGCCGGGCTGCCCCTCGACGGTCTCGTCTCCCCCGCGGTCGCGGCGGCGCTCAACAGCGCGGCCCGCTGATCCGTACACGCTTCATGAGTTCCGACCACCCGGCGCGCGTTTCGTGAGCTGGAAGTCGGCAGCTCGCTTCTACCACCAGCTCGCGCTGGTGCACCGCACCGGCATCGCGATCGCTCCGGCGGTCGAGATGGCCGGCATCGCCAGCAGCGACCGCCACCGCGCGCTCGCGCCTGCATGGAGCCGCGGCTGCGCGACCGGCGGGCAGCTCGCCGATCAGCTCGAAGCATCGGAGGAACCAGCGCTGTCGGTGGCATTGATCCGGGCCGGCGAGACGAGCGGCAAGCTGCCCGAGATGGCGCAGACGATCGCCGAACACTACGAGCACGCCATCGCGCTACGCTCGCTGGTGATCGCGCGCCTGATCTATCCGGTCATCCTGGTGAATTTCGCCCTGATGGTGCCGGCGATCCCGCCGGTCTTCCTCGGCACCGCGCCGGCCTGGATGGTGCTGGTGGGGCCGGGCGCACTGTGGGGCGTGGTCGCCGTGATGGTCGTCGTCGGAATCGCGACCAAGCGCAGCGGGCTGGCGGCGCGGTTCGCGCTCAGACGCGGGCTGCGCTTCTTCACCATTCCCCTGATCCTCGCCAACACCTGCACGGTCCTGCGCGCATCGTTGGGAGCCGGCATGCTGGTGCCGGACGCGCTCGAGCTCGCGGCCGGCTCGTGCGGCAACCGCGCGGTCGCCGCGCGATTGACTGCGGCCGCAGCCGACGTGCGCAACGACCGCCTGCCGGATCTGACCTCCGCCTTGGAGACCTGCCCGTTCCCGTACGATCTCATGCAGCTCATCCGCAACGGCGAAACCGCCGGCAAGGTCGAGGAGACCCTGCGCCAGGTCGCCGTCGTCTCGGAGGAATCCTTCCGCTCGCGCACCATGTGGGCCGCCAAGATCCTCGCCGGCATCGCGTATGGGCTCGCCATCCTCGTCGCCGTGATCGTCATCTTCTCGATGATGTCCGGCTACGTGAACATGATCTCCTCGACCGCCCGGGAATTGGACTCATAGCGGCCGCGGACCCGCTCTGGATCCGGCTTCGGCAATCCCCGACATTTTCGGGATCGAGATGAATCCACCGGTTTCAATCCCAATGCCTCTTGCCCAGACCCTGCCGTCAGGGGGCAGCGCCGGAGGCGCGTTGTTGGGGTATCGCCCTGATGGCGATACTCCAACTGACAGGGGCCCCGAATCCCGTAGGATGTGGGCGTGACCGACCATGGGGATACGTTCAGGCGCTCGCAGGCCTACCTCCAGGCGCTGTTCGACAATCCGGTGCAGGCGTTCCTGCTGATCGATGCCGAGCGGCGGGTGGTCGCCTTCAACCGCACCGCCCAGGTGCACATGCAGTCGGTGTCGGGCCAGCTGCTCGAAGCGGGCGACAGCGTCGACACCTATCTCAGCGAGCAGGAACGCGACGGCTTCAACCACCATTTCTCGCGCGCGCTCGCGGGCGAGAACGTCACCGCCGAGCGCGACTTCACCACGCCCAAGGGGCTGCAGCTGTGGTTCGAGATGACGTTCTCTCCGGTGAAGGATCCTGACGGCGACAGCGGTGAGATCATCGGCGTCAGCCTGAGCGTGACCGACATCAGCGTGCGCACGCGTCCGCTCGAAGCGCTCAAGGAGCAGAACCTCAAGCTGGCGAGCCGTCTGTCCGGCGCGCGCGCCCTCGCGCGCCTGGGCGAGGCGGTGATGACGGGCAGCGATCGGCCGTCGATCCTCCAGGCGGCGTTGTCGATCACCGCCGACACGCTGGGGTCCGACCGGGGCGCCATCTACGACGTCGACTTCGCCCGCGGGCACGCGACGCCGCTGTGCGACTGGTCGAACCCGAACGTCACCGTGGCCAAGGCCGAGGCCGCGGAATTCCCGCTCGACCGCTTCCGCTCCGCGGTGCAGTTCATGAGCGTCACCCACAGCTGGATGCAGAGCCACGCGGCGGACCCCGACCAGCGGCTGATCGACGACGGATCGAGCCAGCTGCTGCACGGCGAGCTCGACATCAAGAGCCTGCTGTGGTTCCCGTTCCTGTTCCGAAACGGCGGGTTCCTGCTGCTGGTCCTGAACCAGGTGCGCGCCGAGCGCGAATGGCGCGCGATCGAACTCGAGTTCCTCGACTCGGTGGCGCGCCTCACGCGCTCCGCGCTCGACCGCATCGATCTCGCCGCGCAGCGCGCGCACAGCGACGAGACGTTGCGCGAGAACGAGGCGCGCTACCGCGCGATCGTCGAGGACCAGACCGAGATGATCTACCGGTTCACCCCGGACCGCACCATCACCTTCGTCAACCAGGCTTTCTGCCGCTACTTCAACAAGCGTCGCGAGGACCTGGTCTCGTCCACCTTCCGTCCCGAGGTGCCGGCGCGCGAGCGTCCGCGCGTCGACTTCCACCTGACCCACCTCGACCCCGAGAATCCGGTGTCGACGGTCGACCACCAGGTGGTGCTGGCCAACGGCGACCTGCGCTGGAACCAGTGGACCAACCGCGCGCTCTTCGACGACGCGGGTCATGTCACCGAATACCAGTCGGTCGGCCGCGACATCACCGAGCAGCGCCGCACCGAGATCGCGCTGCGCCGCAGCGAGGAGCAGTTCCGCCTGCTGATCGAGGAGGCGCCCGAGGGCATCTTCCTGCTCGACCTCGCCGGGAACTTCGTCGACGTCAACGAGCGCGGCTGCTCGCTGCTCGGCTACCAGCGCGACGAGATCCTCGCGCGCAACCTCAGGCACATGCTCGGCGAGGAGGACCGCGTGACCCTGCCCGACCAACTCGCCAAGGTGTGCGCGGGCTCGACGGTCAGCGGCGAACGCCGCTTCATCCGCAAGGACGGTTCCTCGCTGCCGGCCGAGGCGATCTCGAAGCTGCTGCCGGACAACCGCATCCTCGCCATCGTGCGCGACATCTCTGAGCGCAAGCGCGCCGAGCGCGCGCTGCTCGAATCGAAGACCGCCGCCGAGGCCGCCAACAGCGCCAAGGGCCAGTTCCTCGCCAACATGAGCCATGAGCTGCGCACGCCGCTCACCGGCATCCTGGGGATGAGCGAGCTGCTGCTCGACACCACGCTCGACGCCGAACAGCAGGACTTCACCGCCACCTTGCGCGACTGCGCCAACAACCTGCTGGCGATCATCAACGACATCCTCGACTTCTCGAAGATCGAGGCCGGCAAGATCGAGCTCGAGACCATCGCCTTCGATCCGGGCATGGTGGTCGAGGAATCGCTGTACCTGCTCGCCGAGCGCGCCCAGGCGAAGGGCATCGAGCTGGTCTACACCTCGACGCCCGACCTGCCGGGATCGCTCATCGGCGATCCCTCGCGCCTGCGCCAGGTGCTGATCAACCTGGTCGGCAACGCCATCAAGTTCACCGAGGTCGGCGAGGTCGAGGTGCGCATCGGCATCGAGAGCCTGAACTTCAACCGCCGCGATCCGCCGGGCACGCCGAAGCGCATCACCCTGCGCTTCGCGGTGCGCGACACCGGCATCGGCATCGAGGAGCAGAGCAAGCTGTTCAAGGCCTTCACGCAGGCGGACACCAGCACCACCCGCAAGTACGGCGGCACCGGCCTCGGCCTCGCGATCACCAAGAGCCTGGTCGAGCTGATGGGCGGCGTCATCACCATCGCCAGCCAGCCAGGGAAGGGCAGCACCTTCACCTTCACCTCGCAGTTCACCATCGCGAACGACAGCAGCGTGGCGGTGCCGCGCGAACTTGCCGGACGCCGCGGGCTGGTCGTCGTTGGCAACGCAGCCCAGCGCGCGGCGATCGCGGCGACGCTGACGCGACTCGGCATGCGCGTCTACGAAGCCGCCGACGGCCCGCACGCCCTCGCCGCGCTCGACAGCGCCCACGCCGCCGACCTGCGCCTGGATTTCACCATCATCGACGCGCTGCTCTCTGGCCGCGACG
>JACDEN010000006.1 GCA_013816415.1 Planctomycetota bacterium | reverse complement strand
CAGGATTTTCCTAAGCATCGCGGCAAGGGCTACGGCGAGATGGGGATCATCGCGCACGCCCTCGCCCACTCGCGGCTGTTGAAGGAAGCGACGCACGTGTTCAAGATCACCGGCCGCTACTTCGTCGCCAACGCCGCATCGCTGGTGCGCTGCGTCGACGAGGCCGATCCGGTGCCCGACATCGTGTGCGATCTGCGCGAGAACCTCACCATCGCCGATTCGCGGTGGTTCGCCGGCACCCTCGCATTCTTCCGCGAGCACCTGGTGCCGCAGCGCGAGATGATCGACGACACGGTCGACATCTTCTTCGAGCACGCGCTCGCGCGGGCCGTCCACTCGGCGATGGCGACGGGCATGGGTTGGCGTCTGCCCGCGGCCTCGGCCCGTCTGGTCGGCATCACCGCGACCACCAACCTGCCGATCGCGATCGGACCGGGCAAGCGGATCAGGCATCGGATGAAGAATTGGTTGTTTAGATATTGAGGTTTGAGTGGTTGGTGGTTGGTGGTTGGTGGTGGAGAGGATGTTCCAGCAATTCATGCATCGGACTGAGCGTCTCATCGACTGATGCTCAACGTCTGATTTGCGACCAAATCCCGGCGATTATTCCAATCCACCAACCACCAACTGCTACTTCTTCTCCGGACCCAACGCCTTCTCGATCGCCGCCGCGACATCCGCGCTACCAGGCGTGACCTTCGGTTCGAAGCGGTCGATCACCGCGCCGTCGCGGCCGATCAGGAACTTGGTGAAGTTCCAGGCGATGTCGCCCGTCTTCGGGCTCGAGACGGTCAGCCAGCGGTAGAGCGGATGCATGGCGTCGCCCTTCACGCTGATCTTGCTCAGCAGCGGGAAGGTGACGTTGTACTTGGACGTGCAGAAGGTGCGGATCTCGGCGTCGGTGCCGGGCTCCTGGGCGCCGAAATCGTTGGCGGGCACGCCCAGCACCACCAATCCGCGCGCCTGATAGCGTTCGTGGAGCGCCTGCAGCTCGGTGTACTGCGGAGTCAGGCCGCACTTCGAGGCGACGTTCACCAGCAGCACGACCTTGCCGCGCAGGGTTCCGAGGTCGAACGGCTTCCCATCGTTGCCGGTGAGCGTGAAATCCAAGGGGCCGGCAGGTTTCGCAGCGTCAGCGCCGCGGACGGCGGTGACCGACATGGTGAGCAGGGTGACGGCGATCAGGCAGGTGGCGGGCGACATGGAGGGCTCCGGGGGGAGCGTCATCGTCAGCGGGGTCGAGGGGAAGCAACGACGGGGGGACGGCCGTCCGACGTCCGACGTCCGATGTCGACAGCCGGGAGAGGTCCTCGCACATCGTTTCCAGTATGCCATTGACGTCGGACGTCGGACCTCTCACTTTCCCCGCGTCGGTGCCTTCTCGATCGCATCACGCGCAGCGGATTCCTGGGCGATCGCCTTTTCATGCGCGATGCGCGCTGCTTCGCGGTCGGCGGTGAGCTTCTGGTGCGCGAGCTCGGCGTCGTCGAACGACTTCTTCGCATCGAGGGAATCCTTCGGCGCCTGCTCGTCCGGGCGCGCGATGTGGTGCTCGGCGTCGAAGCGCCGTTCGTCATCCTCGTCCTCGATCTGCGCCTTGGTCATGGTCTCGCGTCGCTTCAGCTCGGCCGCGGTCTTGGCCTCCGCGTCGCGTCGCAGCAGGTGCCTATGCGTCAGCGTCGCAGTCTTCAGGCGCTGCAGGCTGAGGGCGAGCTGCGCGTCGAGGTCCTTCACCTTGTCCTCGGCGACCGCGAGCGCCGCGACCGAGGCGGAGTGGGCCTTGCGCAGTTCGATCTCAGCCGGCGTCATCAGCTTGCCGCCGTACAGCACCAGCCCGTGGCGGTTCGCGTAGTCGGTGCGCCTGATCCACACCCCGCCATCGAGCACGCAGCCGAGGTCGTCCTCGAGCAGCTTGCGCGCGAAGTTGTCTTTCGGATCGAAGGCGTAGACGCGACGCGCGTGCGCCAGCGCCTCCTCGTCAAGCCCACGGTCGAGGCACCAATGCACCAGCACCCACTGGTCCTCGAAGGTGTCGGCCGCGGCCACCGCGCGGGCCTTGTAGAGGTCGGCCAGCGACGCGACCACCGTGATCGAGGTGATCCGCGGGCGCGGATAGGTGATGAGCTGCGTGCTGCAGCCGCCCTTGGCCCACAGCCGCCGCGCCACGGTGATGCTGTCGGACTCGTCCTTGTTCAACTCTCCGTAGATCCGGTCTCCGTTCTTCAGCACCACTTCGACATGATCGGCCGAAGCGGCGGGAGCTTGGCACAGCGCCAGCAGGAGGATGGTTGTCGTCAGGGAATGGCGCATGGGTGTCCTGCCTGAATGCTTGTACGACTGGGACCGTGGGTCGTTCACTGGAGTTTGATGCGCGAATGTCCGACGCCCCGTCGTCCGACACAAGAAAACGCCAATGATGGTTTCTCCCGCTGTCGACGTCGGAGGTCGGACGTCGGACGTCGGACGTCTGTCCCGATCGTCCCAGAACCCTCACCCGCCTGCTCGTTCCCTCACCTGCTCCAGCAGCGTGGTCATCCGCGGCGCCGCGATCCCGGCCGCCAGCGCCCGCCTGACCGGTTCCGCGAACAGCGCCTCGACCTCGAGCGCGGAGCCAGCGCGCAGGTCGAGCAGGGTGCTGGTGGCGTAGGCGCCCATGGCGCGGGTGCGGCGCATCATCTCAAGGATCCACGATGCGGCGTCGATGCGCGAGGTCTTCCCGGCGGCGGCAAGGTCGGCGTTCGCCGCGGCGATGATCTCGGCCATCAGCTCGGCGACCAGCGCGCAGCGCTCGGGCGTGGCGAGGATCGTTGCGGTGTCCGCGTCCAGCGCGACGCTCAGGCCGTTGAACGGGAAGTTCCACACCAGCTTGCGCCACCGCGCCTCGAGCAGACAGCCGCAGGCCTCCGAGGCGATGCCGGCGCCGCCGACCAGCTGCGACAACCGGGCGAGGCGGTCGGGATCATCGCGCAGGTGGCCGAGCAGCAGCTTGCCTTGGGCCTGATGGTGGACGGTTCCGTCCTCGCGCCGGCGCAGGCACACCTGTGCGAGCGCGCCGAAGACCGATTCCGGCGGCAGCCGCGTGGCCACGCGCTCCTCGACGCCGAGGCCGTTGCAAAGTACCGCCACCGCGGTGCCGGCGTCGGCCAGCGCGGCGACCATCGGCAGCACCTCGGCGATCGCCGTGGTCTTCACCGCCAGCAGGATCCACTCCGGACGTCCGCCCAGAGCGCACGCATCGACGTCGCGGCAGGCGCGGAAAGAGGTGGGGGGCAGAACGATCGACGAGCCGTCGCGCGCGCTGGCGATCTCGGTGGTGGCCGTGGTGTCGATGCGGATCCCATCGGCGGCGATGCGCGCGAAATCGCGGCGCAGCAGGAAGCGCACGTCGTGCCCGGCGAGCACGAACTGCGCGCCGTAGAACAGTCCGACCGCTCCGCTGCCGATCACCGCGATGCGAGCCATGCCGGAGCGTAGCGCCGCTCCGGCGATGGCTCCAGGGCCGGTCCTAGCGGGCTGCCGCCTGAACGCGGGCGGCGGGCTGCTCCAGCACCACCTCGCGGCCGTCGGCGGCCGAGCGCAGCGCGGCGCGCGTGATCCCGGTCAACGCCAGCGCCTGGGTCGGCGTGGTGCCAACGCCGGGATCATTGCCGCGGATCGCCGCCACCAGATCGCGGTAGACCAGCGTGCTCTGGCGGGTCTCGTCCTTCCACGGGCTGGTGGTGTCGACGAATTTCCACGCTCCGCCCTTCTCGGTGAAGAAGGCGAACTGGTCGTCGGTCATGCGGATGCCGCCCTTGGTGCCGAGGATGGTGACGGAGCGCATCGGCGGCTGGTGCGAGATCCACGACAGGTCGAAGCTGTAGGAGCAGCCGCCTTCGGCGCGCGCGAGGATCGTGCAGTGCTCCTCGACGTCGAACGTCGAGCCCGCCGGCAGCTGGTGCGGGAAGCCGCGGAAGGTGGTGGCCGAGACCGTCGCGATGCGCGGCCATCCGGTCAGCGACAGGGCCTCGTCGATGAAGTACTGGCCCATGTCCATGATCACGCCGCCGCCGGCGAGCCGACTGTCGGTGAACCAGCGCGCGTCGGGAATGATGTCGACGCCGGGCCGGCCGCGCCGGCGGTGGAAGCGCACGTCGACGCGGTAGATGTCGCCGAGCTCGCCCGAAGCGATGTACTCGCGGGCCAGCGTCGCCGCGCCGTAGCGGTAGCGCGACGAGAAGAAGATCGCGCGCTTTCCCGACGCCTGCTCGGCGCGGATGATCGCGTGGTTCTCCTCGGGCGAGAGCGTGCTGGGCTTTTCGCAGGCGACATGCTTGCCGGCCGTCAACGCGGCGATGGTCAGCGGCGCATGGCCCGCCACCGGGGTGGCCACGGTGATCAGATCGATGTCGGCGCGCGCGAGCACCTCGCGGTGATCGGTGTGCACGGTGGTGGCGGCGTCGCCGAACTCCTTGGAACGCCGCTCGGCGCGCGACCGGTCGAGATCGCAGACCGCGGCGAGCACGATGCCCGCCTCGACATACGCCTTGCCGTGGTCCGGGCTGATGTCGCCGCAGCCGATGATCGCGCCGCGCAGCGGTGCCGTGGTCATGATTTCGCTCCTGCCGCCGCCTTGCCCGATGTCGCGCCCTCGCCAGCGAGCCGGCGGATCAGCGCGATGGTCTGGCGTGCGGCCGTCAGCTCGTCGCCGTCCTCGGGCACGCTCTCGACGCCCCACGGGCCACGGAATCCTGCGTCGCGCAGGCGCGCGAACACCGGCTTCAGGTCGACGGTGACCTCGTTGCCCTGCGCGTCGAAGCGCCAGGTCTTGATGTGGGTGCAGGTGGCGCGACCGGCGGTCAGGCGCCAGCCATCCTGCTGGCGGCCCTCGGCCCAGTTGTGGGTGTCGAACAGGTAGCCGAGGCCCGGCACCGCGTCGAGGATGCGTACCACGTTCTCGGGCACGTTCGACGAGCCCCAGTGATTCTCCATCACCACCTGGATGCCGCGGGCGCGCGCGAAGGCGATGACGTCTTTATAACCAGCGGCGATATCAGCGAGCATCGCTGCTGGCAGTTCGGCAGTGCCGCCGGCGTCGATGCGCACTGAATCGGCGCCGAGCCGCGCGGCGATCTCGATCCAGCGCAGGGCGCGGCGGCGGTTGGCCGCGCGCTCAGCGGGATCGGCAGAGAAGATGTGGGCGCCGTCGACCGCGATGCAGCCGAACGGCAGGCCGGCGGCTTTCGCGGCCGCATCGACCCGGGCGAGGAAGGCATCGTCCATCGGCGGCTCGACCGTCGACTTGCCGGGATCGGCGCCGTGCGCCAAGACATCGGCACCGGTCGCCGCCAGCGACAGGTGCGCGTTCCACGGATCGAGCTGGGTGCAGCCCATCTCCTTGCTGGTCGCGATGAACGAGAAGATGTCCATCTTCCCGGCGGCGCCGGTGCGGTGGAAGCTGTAGGAACAGATGCCGATGCGCATGGGGGGGCTCCTGGCGGGTTACCCGAGGTTGAGTCGGTACGATTTCGCGGTGGATGGGATGGTGAAGAGGACGCGAGCATATGCAGAGGATTTCCGCCTTTCATCTCCATTCTTTTACCGAGGATGGACAACACTTACCCTAAATTGACATGGCAAAACGATCCTACTACCGCCCCGTCACACTCCTGCCCGAGGACCGCGCCTGCCTGGCGGTGGTCTCGATCGGCATGGAGGACGTGAATCCGGCGAACACCGCCTTCCGCCGCGTGGGAGGCTGGCACAGCTGGCAGCTGATGTATACGCACGCCGGCGGGGGCCTCGGCGATGTCGCGGGCACGGCCCTGAGCTGCGGGCCGCGCTCGGTGTGGTTCATGCCCAAGGAGCTCGCTTACGGCTACCGTGTCGATCCGGCGCTTGGTCGTTGGCTCTATCAATGGATCGAATTCGACGGCGCCATGGTCGCGAGCGTGATGCGCATGCTCGGCCTCGCCGGCCGCTGGCACGTGCCCGAGTGCGCGGCGATCGAGCCGCTGGTCCGCCAGCTGGTCGAGATGCTGAACGAGCGCGGCGATCCCGCGCTGCACGAAGCCACCGGCATGCTCATGCAGATCCTGGCGGTGGTCGAAGCGTGCGCGCGCCGTGGCGACGAATCCCATTCCCCAGGGGCGCGTCTCGACGGCGTGGTCAAACGCGCGCTGGCCGAACGGCTGGCGAGCCACGTCGACCTCGCGACGATCGCCGAGATCGCCGGCGTCGGCCCGCACCACCTGGTGCGGGTGTTCTCAGCCGCCAACGGCATCTCGCCGATGCGCTACCTCGCGCAGCTGCGCGCCAACCGCGCGAAGATCCTGCTGCAGCGCCCCGAGCTCAACATCACCGAGATCGGCCGCGAGGTCGGCTACCCGCGCGTGCCGCATTTCTCGCGCATGTTCCGCCGCGAGACCGGCATGTCACCGCGGGCGTTCCGAACGGCGATGGGCGTGGGATAGTTGGCGGCCGGGTTTTACGGCATCCAGGGTTTTGGTACCGACACCACCGACAGCACCTGGCCGCGCATCACGCGGGCTTTCACCTGGCATAGGACGTAGCCGCGGTGGGGGGCGAGGATGCGTTCGCCGGGCGCGTCGATCGCGTCGAAGTCGTGCAGCACGCCGACCAGCTCGCCCGTCTCGACCAGCGCGCCGACCTCCACGCGCGGTTCGTACAGGCCGCCGCGCGAGGCGTGCACGTAGCAGCTGTGATCTGAATTGTCGATCAGGATCTGCTCGTCGCGCGCGTAATGGTGGTTGGTCGGCAGCTGCCCGCGCATCTGTCCGTGCTGGATCGCCGCGGTGAGCACACCCTGCATGCCCATCGAGACGCCCTCGGGACAGACCGTGCAGCCCCAGCCGAGCTCGGTGCCGATGGTGATCTTGCCCAGGCGCTCCGCGGTCGAGGTCAGCAGGCCCGGCGTGTCGTTCTGGTAGACCATGACGAAGCGCGTGCCGAAGCCGCGCGCGGTCTCCTCCATCTGCTTCTGCTGGGCCTTGTCCGCGACGTAGTGGAAGCTCGACACCAGCGCGAAGTCGAAGGCGTTGGTGGCCGAGTGCAGATCGAGCACCACGTGCACGTGCGGGAAGATCCGCGTCTGGATGAAATCGGCGAAGCGTTCGGTGATCGTCCCCGTCGCGTCGCCCGGAAAGACGCGATTGAGGTTCGCGCCATCGTCCGGCGTGTCGCGCGTGCCGGCGGCGAACGCGGCGACGTTCAAGGTCGGGATCATGATGATGCGTCCGCGCACGTCCCGCGCATCGATGTCCTGCAGCAGCCGCTTGATGCCGACCGGACCTTCGCACTCGTTGCCGTGCGTCGAGCCGATCGCCACCAGCCCCTTGCCGGGCGCGGCCTCGGGCCCGACGAACACCGTGACCGGCACCAGGTAGCAGCCCCACAGCGTCGGGTGCTCGAAGGACACGAAGTAGTCGCGACGGCCGGGGGTGTCGACGTCGAGGCCGGTGATCGGGACCTGGATGCGGGTGATGGCGGGTTTGGAAAGGGCGGGGGCGAGGGCGGTTTTGGGCATGGGGGTCCCGGAATCCTTGGTGGGGATGGTCGGCCTGGATCCTGGCCACCGGGGGGTGGGAATCTTGCAGGGGGGATATGGAATTATGCAGCGCGGAAGCGGCTTGACCGCGTCGGCGAGCCCTCGTTCCTATGCCTGGCGACGGCGCATTGGCGGAACACCAGGCGGCACAACGAGGGGATTCGAGGTATACTGCGACCAGGGGGCTGGGATGAAACCCGCGATCGCTGTGCTTCTGGTCTTTCTCGCAGCCGGAGGATTCGCCGAGTCGGGCATCCCAGAGGCCAAGCTCACGACGCTCAAAAGCGCGACCGCTTTCATCCTGGTCAGCAGCAACGGCACGCCCGTGGCCTCGGGCAGCGGATTCGTGATGCGGGTGGCCGCGGGCGCCGGATACCTCGCGACCAATGCGCACGTCGTCGCAGGAGTGCGGGGGCGGACGGTTCAGGCGATCTTCAACAGCGGGACTGCCAGCGAACTGACCCTGCCAGGCGAGGTCGTCGCCGAGGACCCCGACCGCGACCTCGCGCTGATCAAGATCGTCGGGGCGAAACTCCCGACGCCGATCGCCCTCGGAGCGCTGCCGAAATTGCGCGAGACGATGCCGGTGTTCGTGCTGGGATTCCCCTTCGGCGACCTTCTCGCGACGAGCAGGAACCACAGCAGCATGACGATCACCACCGGAACCGTCACCAGCCTGCGGCTGGATGACTTCAAGAACCTGTCCGTCGTGCAGATCGACGCCGACATCAATTCAGGAAACTCGGGTGGACCGGTGGTCGATTCCTCGGGAAATCTCATCGGCATCGCGACCGCGAAGCTGACGGGCACGAACATCGGATTGGCCGTGCCCTCGACCGAGTTGTCAGCCCTGCTCAAAGGTCGGCTGCATCGGATGAGCTACGTTCCGAAGAGCCAGAAGGACAGCACGGTCACCTATGCGGTCGAGGCCACGCTGATCGACCCCCTTGCGCAGGTGAAGGGCCTGAGCCTGTTCCTGATGCCCTTCGACGCCGCCATGGCTGGTCCATTCCCTCCGGACAAGGACGGGAAATTCGTCCAATTGTCGCCCAAGATGCGTGAATATCGACTGAAGATCGAAAGCGGTAAAGGCACCGCCGACGTCGTTCTCGACATCGCGAAGGGCAACCGCTTCCTGGTGCAATGGCGCACATCACTGAGTGATGGGCCCTCGACCTGGTGCCAGCCCGACATCGTCACATTGGCCGGCGCAGGCGCCGGTACGGGCGGCGGCGCAGTGCTCGATCCCGAATTTGCGAAACGCAATGGCGGGAAGGATGCCAAGACGGAGGGTCCTCTGGTGCCGATGGCTCCGGTTGCGACCGGACCGTCGATCAGCTTCCCCGGCGACCGACCCGAAACCAGGACGCCGTTGCCCGCGCTGATCGAGGACATCGCGGTCGCTGACGACGGCAATCTCCTGGTGCTCAAGATCAAGGGCATCAATGGACTGATGGTGTACGACGCCGAAAAGATGGCGATCGCCCGCACCATCAATCTGCCGAGCGACAACTTCCAATTCGGTGCTGGGGGTAAGACGGTGATGGTTTTTTTCCCTGAGAACGGCCTGCTGCAGACCCTG
This sequence comes from Planctomycetota bacterium, assembly GCA_013816415.1. Taxonomy (GTDB): domain Bacteria; phylum Planctomycetota; class UBA11346; order UBA11346; family UBA11346; genus JACCZE01. Next base: position 10,948 of record JACDEN010000006.1, on the reverse strand, counting down.
AACCTCGCCACGGGTGAGAAGATCAAGACCAAGCCCTCGCCGATTCCAGGCGTCGTCCAGAACATCACCATGGGCCGTGGTCGCGACGACCTCGCGCTCCTGCGCATCGCCAAGGGCACTGGCGAACTCGACTTCTCGACCTGCTATTTCATCAAGACGGCGGATCTGACGGCCATCGGTGCGGAAGCGAAGCCCCTGACGCTGCAGATCCGCAATGGCTGCTACCGCGATCTCGATCATTTCCGCTGCGACGGGACGATGTCACTGATCAGCGAATGGGCGACCAGCCATTCCCCTCAGGGTGTCGGGATCTTCTCTGGTCGCGCGGGCCGGTACACGAACGCCTATGAGCATGAGTCCCAGGGCTCCCTGCTCGCCGGGGACGACGGACGACTCTACACCTCCAGCGGGTGCATCTACGATGCGACCTTGAAGAAGGGGGCCGAGATCAGGGGATGCATGCTGTATCCAGGAATCGGCGGCAGCCTCTTCCTCGCTCTCAACTCATCCTCCGGCGCCTTCACGGTCTATCCGTCCGGGAAAAGCACGCCGATCGGCCCGGCCGGAGGCTTTCCCGGGTGGACGATCCCGGAGCCCGGGCGGACCGATGCACGCAACGATCCGTGGGCGAAGAACGACTTCACCTTCGACAAGCATGTCGTCTTCGACCCGCGTCATGGCCGACTGCTCATCGTTCCGCTCTCGGATGACGCCATCATCGCTCGTTGCTTCAATCTCAAATCGATCCTCGCGGCGTCGGGGGTGGACTACTTGTTCGTCGTCTCAGCGCCCGACCTGCAGCCGGGGAAAGGCAAGGCTTGGAGCTACCAGATCGAGGCCATCTCGTCAGCCGGTGACGTCAGCTACGAGATGCAGGTCAGCCCGACCGGAATGGCGATCACGCCCTCGGGAGCCATGACCTGGAAGGTACCTGCTTCCGGGAATCCGCAGGAATCCGTGGTCGTGGTCGTGAAGGACAAGTCGGGAGAACAGACGTTCCATTCGTTCACGATCTACCCGCAGTGATTTGGGGAGGGGGCCATGGACTCAGTGGCCAGGATCGCCTCGCGCGCCACGATATTAGTCATCTCAATTTAGGGGTGTCCTTTTATGGGGTGGGGTATGGGGTGTCATTCAGATAGGTCCACTTCCGCGCGACCAGGGTCCGGTACCAGCGTCGCAGGGTCTCGACCGTGACGATGCGTGCGCAGACCGCGAGGCGAACCGCGTCGATCCGCTTTGCCAGGATGGCGAGTCGACGTCGATGGTCTGCCGCCAGCCGCGGGATCTTCGGAATGGCTGCTATGAGCGCCTGCAGCTGGGCATCAAGGAATTCGACCATGGTCGTCAGCTCGCGATTCATCCAGGCGCCGACGCCGAGCAGGAGAATGGCGAGGTCGTCGCGGTCGGAAGGATCGGGAGTTGTCATCGCGACGTTTTTGATCATCCACGCTCGTAGCCAATGAATTCCGGTGAATTAAGACGACGGATTCAGCCTTCTCTGATTGACACTGCACTATATAATGTACACTAGAGAAGTGAGCATCTCTTGGCCGATCCTAGATGTTGTCTTTTTCCAGTCGCAGATGGGGCGGTGTCCTGTGCGCGAATGGCTGAAAGATCTACCAAAGGCCGATCGGCACGAAATCGGCGTCAATATCCAGGAGGTCCAGTATCGGTGGCCGTTGGGAATGCCCAGGGTACGGAAGCTTGCACCTCACCTGTGGGAGGTGCGTTCTCACCTGGCTGATGGGATCGGGCGTACGCTCTTCACGGTGGATGAGGGACTGATGGTGCTGCTTCATGGCTTCATCAAGAAGTCTCAGAAGACACCAGGGAATGAATTATCTACGGCATTGCAGCGATTTAAAATGTACCAAGGAGAACCATCATGACCAAGGCGCGCAAGAATCCCCATCTCGGTAGTCGCTTCAGCGATTTCCTGGACGAAGAAGGCATCAGGGAATCGGTCGAAACGGAAGCTATCAAGCGCGTCATCGCTCTCCAGATCGCTGACGCCATGAAAAAGAAGCACATCTCAAAAAGCACTTTGGCCAAACGTATGCATACGAGTCGAACCATGGTCGATAGGGTCCTCGATCCGACGCGAGAGAGCACGCTCGGGTCACTGGCCATGGCCGCGAGCGCGGTCGGCAAGCACCTTCGGGTCGAACTGGTCGGATGAAGAAGAAGCACCTGGCAAAGACAATAAAGCACCCCACCCCACACACCCCCATAAAGGACAGTGCGCCGGGCAGACCGGCCAGGAGTAGGGGATGCAAGAGCCCCACGTTGAAGGCATAGCGAACCACAACGACCCCGAGTCATGCGTCATACGCCGTGAGGCGTACGTCGAAGCGTTGACAGGGGGAAGCGCAGGCAATAACGGACATCCGCATATTGATCAAAGCAAGCCTACGTGGAATCTTCTTCGCCCGGATCTGGTTGTAGGATGGAACTCGGCTGAATTGGCGCGCCGTAGCACCTGGTCTCGAAAGGGTGTGAGGCTGGCGGTGATGGCTTGCGGTCGATTCGGTATTTTGCGATCGAACAGGACGCGCCGCTCCTCGTCGATCACGCATACGTGAGAGAACGAACGACCGAGGTCGATTCCGCAGTAATAGGTCATCGTGGCTCCGGTCTTCTGGGCATGCGATGTCGTCGTCGTTTTCAAGCGGCGTGGACCCCGCGGTGGGGAGACCGGCTCAGATAGATTTCAGGCGCCGCCAGCCATGTATTCAACCGACTGTAGAAATTGAGGGTGCGATTGACCGGGAAGGGCGAGCCCAGGATTCCTGGATCTGCTCAGGAAATTAATTCACAGGACGCGAGATTTCCGGGCGATGTTCGAGTGATCGTCCACGCCGGGGCGCGCGGTGAGCGCGGTGCCGGATGTATCTCACCCGCCCATCGGCCGGTTCTCCGACCATCGCCGCCCCTCGGCGATCAGCAGCTGCCACGACACCGGTTCGCGCGCGCTGATCCAGGTGGCGAAGGCGACGCAGGTCTTGGCGACGGGCAGTTCATAGAGCCATTCGGTGGTCAGTCGCTCGTTCACCTCAGCGAGGATGATGACCAGGCCGGATTGGCTCGCGGTCGGCTTCTTCAGGGGGATCTCGTCATCCCAGCGCGCGGCGATGATCTCGGCGTGCAGGTCCGCGGCGGATGCCGGCGCCAGGCAGGCGTCGTCGACGGCGCCGTGCTCCTCCTTCAGCAGATCTGCGGCCCGGCCGCGGATGGCGGCGATGTTGGCCTTCTGGCCGTAGGCGATCAGACGGATGGTGACGGGTTTGATCAGCACGTCAGGATGGTGTGCGTCCGCGCCGCGGAATCCAGGCGCAGGCCGGCAGGCGTGCGGTCACGGCGCGAGCTGCCGGATCCGCCAAGCCAGGAACCGCTCGCTGATCGCCTCCGGTCCGAAGCCGCGCTTCCACTCGGGTATCGCCAGGTACGCGCGGTAGTCCTGGGCGGCCTCGGCGGCGCGGCCCGCGCGATCGTGCCCGATCGCCCGACACAACCGCAGGTCTGCCTCGGCAAACAGCCGATGCGGCTGCGCCAGCAGCTGCTCGTCGGTGATCTCGCCGCTTATATAGGCGAGGTAGTACCACGGCTTCTGCCAGATCACCCACCGGCGGTCCGGATCCTCGAACTGGCGGCGCAGCCGCGGAAACGCGTCGCGGTCGCCGTCCAGCTCGTGGAGGAAGGGGATAATCAGATAGCGCAGGATGGGTGGGATCGCGTCGCGGAATTCGCGCACCGGATCGGTGGCCAGCAGAGGTTCCGCGCCCGCGTGGTCGCCCGCGAGCCAGCGATCCATGCCGAGACCGGCCCGCGCATACGAGCCGTAGAAGAGGTGGCGTCCCCAGCGATCGCTGCATTCCTGGAACCGGCCCTGGTACATCATATACGCCAGGTCATCCCGCAGATTCTCCGCCACCTCCGCCGCCCGACCGAGCGCGAGCAGCGCCGGTGTGTGTGTGGGGGTCAGCGCGGCGGCTTCGTCGAGGCGGCCCATCAAGTAGAGCAGGAGCGGATGCCTGGGGCGGATCTCGTTCAGGCGTTCCAGCTTTCCCTCGCCGATCATGGCGTACCAGTATTCCTTGCCGACGTCGGGAAAGCGTTGGGGAATCTCCGCCATGCGCCCCATCTTTTCCAGCGCATCCATCGAGATCGTCGGCATGTCAGGGAATCGTTGCAGGATCTCGAGGTAGCGTCCTTGTGCTGACAACCCATCGGCGACCGGGACCGGATAATCGGGGAACCGCCTGATGACGTCATCAAAGCGGCCAAGCATGATCATCGCGCTGGCGACCGGGAGATCGGCCAGCCGGTCGTCGGCGAGGGCGGTATGATGGGCTTCGACGTACGAGGTCAGGAGGGTACCATCGCCATGGACCAGCATCAGCTGGGTCAGCACGCCGAGATGACGGCCGAACTGGGCCACGATCTTCTTGCGGATGTCCGGATCGCTCGCGGCGTACAATCCGGCGAGTCGCGCCAGCACATCGGGGTGGTCTGCTGTCGTGAAGCTGCGGTCGATGCGGTGCAGTTCGACCAGGGACTGCCACGGTTGGGTGTGGATCGCAGCCCAGGTCTGGAAGGCGGCATCGATGCGCTGGAGGCGGTACTGGCTCAGGCCCTTCTTGAACCACGCTTCCTGGGTGATCGCCGTCGGACCGCCGCCGCCCGCGACCCGGTCGTACTGGTCCACCGCGCGTTCGTGCAGGTCGGACTGCGCGCAGAAGTCACCGATCGCCATTCCTGGCATCTTCTGTGGCAGAGCGCGCACGAACAGGCGCAGGTGATCGATGGCCTTTTTCGGATAGTATAAATAGATCGACACGTATCCGCCGGCGAAGGGATAGATGTCGGAGTACGAGCACAGCGTGCGCCCGTCCACCTGCAGCGAGAGGTGGTTTCCCACGGTCTCCACGCGGATGCGGTAGCGGTGCCCGATCTCAGGGCGCCACGAGTTGAACGAGTACAGCGAGTTGGTCGGGTCCATGATGCGGCAGAAAGAACCGCCGTGGGCCCCGACCTGGAAGTGGTAGGAAGGCCGTGCGAGGGCGGCGGTGAGATTTCCGGCATCTGCGGCATTTTCCGGATTGATCTGCACCGACAGGTCGCACGGGTAGCAGCCGGGAAGCATCTCGCCTTCGAACTCGATCGCGAGATCGCCGCGGACCGGCGTGCGGTAGGTCAGAAGCGTCTCGCCATCGCTGGTGGTGATGAAGCGGCCATCCTGCACATGGCCTGCGCCCTCGGTGATCTGCCAGCGCTCGGCCCAGGAATCGTCAGCGAAATCCTCGCTGGATATGGGTCGGCCCCACGACGAGATCTCCTTGAGCCGTTCGCCATAGAGCGACCCTCCGAGGGCGATGATCACCGCCGCCGCCGCCGCCGTCGACCACAGCGCACGCCAATGCCGGCGATGCCAGCGTGCGAGCGCCTCGCGCCAGGAATCGCGGTGCGCGGAGATCGCCAGGCCGGCCTGGTACCGCTCGAGGTCGAGGATCAGCTCGCGCGCCGATTGGTAGCGTGCGGCGGGATCCGCGGCCATGGCCTTGATCGCGATCGCGAGCAGCGCCATCGGCACGCGCGCGCGCTCGGCATCGGTGATGGCGTCGAGGTCGCCGGTTTTCTTGCGCGTCCAGAACGCCTCGGGATCGTCGGACCAGGTCGGCGGCCGCAGCAGCAGGGTATGGAAGAGGGTCGCTCCGAGGCAGTAGATGTCGCTGCGCGCATCGGCGTAATCGCGGCGCGCCTGCTCGGGGCTCATGTAGAGGGGGGTTCCGTAGAGGTTGGTGTCGCGCGCGCGGTCTCGCACTGCGCTGCCCCAGTCGACCAGCAGGGTCTCGCCGAATTCGCCGAGCATGATGTTGTCGGGCTTGATGTCCTGGTGGACGACATTCGCACGGTGCGCGCAGGCCAGGGCGTTGGCGATGGCGATGAAGATGCTGACCACCGCGTTGTGCGAAGCGATGCGATCCGAACGCTGGCCGCTGGTCGAGGTCGAGATCGATTCGCCGAGCGAGCAGCCCTCGACGCGCTTCATCAGGAAGTAGACCTCGCCGTGCTCGTTGACTGCGATCTCGTACAACGGGAGCACGTTCGGATGCTGCAGCGAGGCGGTGATCCGCGCCTCGTCGATGAAGCGGTCGACGTCCTCGCTGGCGACGGCCTGGCCGAGGATCTTGACCGCCACCGTGCGGTCGAGATTGCGATCGCGGACCGCGTAGACCTCGCCGGTCGCTCCATGTCCGAGCATGCCTTCGATGGCGAAGCGGTCGCGCGGTTCATTGCGCTCATGGCGTCCGGCCACGACCAGATCGGCCGCCAGGCTGCGCTGCGACAATCGGGGGCCGGTGCTCTCGATCTTCTGATCCGACAGCGCCATGGTGCGGGCGAGGTGCTCGCGGGCTGGATCCGGGGCGAATGCGGAGGCTGGCAGGGTGGCGTTGAGCGCCGGATCGGGTGGCGGGTCGCCAGCGGGCATCCCCGAGTATACCGCATGCGCGGCCGGCGCGCATCCTTCCAACCCCCGCTCCATCCGTCCCGTGGCGTCGAGGGCGCCTCGTCCGGCCAACGGATGGCGCACGGCGTCGGAGCCGATACAGCTGCAGCCGAGGATCAGCCATGGCTTCAATGCTCTCGACATCTTCGTCATCTTCGCCGCCGCAGCTGATCGATCTCGAACTGCCGGAGTTCGGCATCGACGACGCCGCTCCGGTCGTGCCCGTACCCGAATACGCGGACCGCCTGCGCGCCGCGAGCGGGCGTATGGCGGCAGCGGGTCTCGACGTGCTGGTGGTGTATGCCGATCGGGAACACAGCGCCAACATCGCCTTCCTGACGGGATTCGATCCGCGATTCGAAGAGGCCCTGCTCATCATCGACGCCGCGGGCCGGCGTTGGCTGCTGGTCGGCAACGAATGCATGTCGTACCTGCCGGATTCCTCGCTCGGCATCGAGGCCGTCCTGTTCCAGGAGTTCAGCCTGCTCGGACAGCCGCGCGGTCGATCGCGTCCGCTGCGCCAGATCCTCGCGGACTGCGGGGTCGCATCCGGGCGCCGCATCGGCTGCGTGGGGTGGAAATACTTCGAGGGACCGCTGGTCGAGGGAGGAGCGCTCGCCCTCGACCTGCCGTCGTACCTCGCCGACACCATCCGCTCGCTCGCCGGCGATCCCGCGCGCGTGGTCAACGCCACCGCGCTCATGATGAATCCGCGCGACGGGATGCGCCTGGCCAACAGCGCGGCCCAGATCGCGGTGTTCGAGCACGCGTCGTGCCTGACCTCGTCGTCGGTGCTCGCGGCGGTGCGCGCCATCCGCGTGGGTGCGAGCGAGCGCGAGATCGCCCGCTCGTTCCGCACCGATGGGATGCCGTTGTCCTGTCACCCGATGGTGAGCTTCGGCGACAAGGCCGCGCGCGGCCTGGCCAGCCCGGGCGAGGGGCGCGCGCGGATCGGCGACGCGTACACCCTTGCGCTCGGGGTGTGGGGCGCGCTCAACTGCCGCGCCGGCATGGTGGTTGCGGATTCCGATGGTTTGCCTGAAGCGCTCCGCTCGTTCTATCCGCGGCTGGTCGCGAACTTCTTCCAGGTCATGACCGCCTGGTACCAGGCGCTGCGCGTGGGCGCAACCGGCGGCGAGGTGTTCCGCGCAGCCGACCGTGCGCGCGATCCGTCGCTGTTCGATTTCGCGCTGAATCCCGGCCATTACCTCCACCTCGACGAATGGGTGCATTCGCCGTTCGCCGAGGGCGATGGCTCCGTGCTGCCCTCGGGTGCGGCCATCCAGATGGACATCATCCCGGTGTCGCGCGGACCGGCATGCGGCACCAATGGCGAGGACGGCGTGGTGCTCGCGGACGGCGCGCTGTGCGCTGAACTCGCGCGCTCATATCCGTCGTGCTGGCGGCGCATCGGGGGGCGGCGGCGCTTCATGATCGGGACCCTCGGCATCCACCTGCACGAGAGCGTGCTGCCATTGTCGAACATGCCGGCGTGGCTGCCTCCATACGCGCTGGCTCCGCAGCGCGCATTCGCCAACCGCTGATCCGACGGTCCGCGCTGCGCGCAGCCGCCCGATCACGGTGCGGCGCGCGTCGCCCGTGGGTCCGATTTCGGCTGTCCCGGTCGCGCCTCGGCCTATCGTCCCGACGCTTCCCATCCACCGGTCATCCACCGGCGCTCCGCCGGCCGAACGCACCGCACCCGAGGCCTCCATGGCGAGCCATCGCTTCCGCATCACGCTCGACGACGTGCCATCCGATCTGCGTGACGGTCTGGCGGCGATCATGGCCGAACGGCCCGACCGCTTCAGCGCCCGCGGCGGCGTGGCCGTGAGCTTCGTCCATCATCCTGGCGCGGGTGCGCGCCACCTCGCGGTGACCGCCGCGGAGAAGCGCATCGAGATCGGCTATGCGACGATCATCGACGCCTTCCGCGCCCTCGGCCGCCTGCTCGGCGTCGCCGGCGACGCGGCGATCGCGGGCTTCACCGAGACTCCGCGCTGCGCGAACCTCGGCGTGATGCTCGACGCCTCGCGCAACGGCGTCCTCCACCCGGAGCGCATCCACGAGCTGCTGCGGCGCTTCGCGCTGATGGGGCTCAACCAGTGCGTGCTCTATACCGAGGACACCTTCGAGGTCCCCGGGCATCCGTTCTTCGGCTACCTGCGCGGCGGCTATATGCAGGCCGAACTGCGCGGCTTCAACGCGTACGCACGCGCCCTCGGCATCGAGCTGGTGCCGTGCATGCAGACGCTCGGCCACCTCGAGCAGGTGCTGCAATGGCCGGCGTACGCGAAGTACCGCGACACCCACGACATCCTGCTCGCCGAGGACGAGCCGACCTACGCCTTCATCGAGGAGATGATCATAGCAGCCGCCAAGCCGCTGAGCAGCTCGCGCATCTACATCGGCATGGACGAGGCGCACGGTCTCGGCTCTGGCCGTTATCGGAAGCTGCACGGGCACGTCGCGCCGTTCGACATCCTCAACCGCCACCTCACGCGGGTGCGCGCGATCTGCGCGAAGCACGGCCTGCAGCCGGTGATCGCCAGCGACATGTACTTCCGCCTCGGTTCCGAGAGCGGCCACTACTACGACGGGACCTGCGTGATTCCCGACGCGGTGAAGGACGCCATCCCCGCGGACGTGCGCCTGACCTATTGGGATTACTACCACACCGATCCCGCGTTCTACGAGGACTGGATCGACCGCCACCGCGCCCTCGGCTCGGAGCCGTTGGTGTGGACCGGGGTGTGGACGTGGTGCCGGCTGTGGGCGCACCTCCCGTTCTCGTTCGCCGCCATCGATGCGTGCATGACCGCCGCGAAATCGAAGGGCATCGCCGAGGTCACCTGCTGCCTGTGGGGCGACGACGGCATGGAGAGCGACGTCTTCTCAGGCCTGCCGGGACTCCAGCTGTTCGCCGAGCACGGGCATGCCGACACCGTCGATCAAGCGCAGCTGCGCGCGAACTTCCGCGGCAGCTGCCTCGCCGGATTCGACGACTGGGTGCGCGCCAGCGACCTCGACCGCCTGCCCGGCATGCCCGAGGATGCCACCCCGGAGTTCGCCTTCGGGATGGAGACCGCGCCGAACATCGCCAAATGGCTGCTGTGGCAGGATCCCGCGCTGAGCTTCGCCGATCCCCAGTTCGACGGCTTCGCCTGCGCCGCGCATTACCGCGCGCTCGCGACGGATCTCGACCGCTCGGCGGCCAGGCCCGGCGGAGCGCGCCTGGGTTTTCCCGCCCAGCTCGCGCGCGTGCTGGCGATCAAGTGCGATCTGCGCCGCGATCTCCATGCGCGCTATCGCGCCGGCGACCGTGCCGGCCTGCAGGCGCTCGCCCTGGGTGCGCTGAAGGCGCTGCGCGGTGACGTCAACGAATTGTGGAAGCGGCACCGTGCGATGTGGCTCGACACCTACCGGCCGTTCGGCCTCGAGGTGATCGAACAGCGCTACGGCGGTCTGCTGGCGCGGCTCGAGACGCTGTCCGACCGGCTGGACGACTACCTCGCGCAGCGCATCGACGCGATCCCCGAGATCGCCGTCGAACTGCGGAAGATCTGGGACGTGAAGCTCGACAGCCTGCCGGAGATGATGCATCTCTATCAGCGGCTCAAGAGCCCGAGCATGATGACCTGAGGGATCAGCGCTTGGTGCTGGAGCTGCTGCCCATGATCGCGTAGGCGGCGGATCCGAGCAGGAACACCGGCGCCATCAGCAGAACGATCGGCGTCCAGTTCAGCACCGCCGCGCCGGCGATGAAGAACACCAGCGCCGCCATCAGCAGCCAGGTCGCCATGCCCACATTGCGCCGCGTGCGTTCGGGCGGAGACGTGCCTTCGGGAACCTTCAGGACCTCGGTCATGGGACCCTCCACCCTGCTATGTTAGTCCATATCGCGCCCGCCGGTGCGACATTCCGATCGGCCATACACAGCGGTTGGACAGGGGGCTGAGTTCTGGAATCTGTTCTGCGTGCTGCGTGCTGGGTGCTGCGTTCTACGTGCTGAGTTCTGGGTTCTGCGTCGCTGTCCTCCGATTTTCGTCCGACCGAGCACCCAGAACGGAGAACCCAGAACCCAGAACCTTCCACCCGTTCAAGGCTCCTTCCCTTGCCACCCCAGCCGCGTAAACGACAGCTGTCGCCTCCATGACCGAACCATCGCCACACCCCGACCTGGACGAGGCGCTCGCCGCCGCCGCCGCGACCCTCGTCGCGGAGGGGGCCGACACCGCATCGGTGCTCGAGCATGCGCCGCGGGCGATCCGGTTGGCGGGTGGCGACGACCGGGAGACGGTCGTCGCCATGGTCGACGAACTGCGCCTGCTCGCCGCCGAGCTCCACCAGCGCTCCGCCAGCGTGTGGTCGGCGTTCCGCTTCGCCGTGCCCGCGGTCGCGACCTGCTGCGCTGGCGAGCCAGCGGCATTCCTC
>JACDEN010000214.1 GCA_013816415.1 Planctomycetota bacterium | reverse complement strand
CAGGCTCCGCCTGGCGCAGGATCAGCAGCATCGCGGTGACCACCAGCAGGACCGGCACCAGCCCCAGCCACAGGTCGTAGCCGCACAGCAGCCACATCGCCCCGATGACGATCAGTCCCAGTTCGACCAGGGTGCGGTATCCGCCGGTCACCGCGTCGCGCACCTTGTCGCTGTCGCGCGTGGTGCGGGTGATGATCTCGCCCGCGCCGTGCGCGAGATGATAGCCGAGGTCCAGCCGCTGGACCTGCGCGAGCAGACGGCTGCGCAGGTCGTGCAGCAGGCGCTGCCCCAGCACCGAGTTGAGGATGGCGTTGAGATAGCCGAGGACACCGCGCACCAGGTTGACCCCGACCAGGATGCCGACCCACATCCAGGCGCGGCTCGCGTCGAGCCCGCCGTCGTCCAGCCGCACCACCGCGCGTCCCAGCTCGACATCGTGCAGCGCGCGGCCGACCAGGTACTGCGTCACCGGCATGGTCAGGTTGACAGCGATCGCGATCACCGTCGTCACCAGCAGCATGGCCTTCTGGCGGCGATAGAAGGCGAAGCAGCGCAACAGGGGGGAAGCGGAGGACACGGGCGCTATTCGGTGTTGACGAAGGCGCGCACATGCAGTTTGCGGAAGGCGAGCGGCGTCAGGCCTTCGTGGCGCTTGAAGATGCGTCGGAAATAGATCGCGTCGGAGAACCCGCACGCGCGCGCGATGTCGTCGACCGCGCACGGCGAGTCCAAGAGCAGCGCGCGCGCACGCTGCAGGCGGAAGCGGTGGATGGCCTCGACGATGCCGTGGCCGTAGGCCGAACGGAAGCAGCGGCCGAGGTAGTCGGCATTGCATCCCAGGGCCTGCGCGATCGAGGCGGTGGAGATGTCCTGATGGAAGCGGGTGACGATCAGGTCGTTGGCGCGCTGGGCGAGCGGGTCGGCTGGGAAGCGCGTGGTCGAGGGCATCACCAGTTCGCACAGCATCAGCGTCACCAGGCTCGATCCCGCAATCGGCGTCAGGCGGCCGGCGGCCTGATCGTCGAGATAGCGACGGATCAGCGCGGTCAGCGCATCCGGGCGCGCGACCGTGATCGCCTGCGGCACGCGCAGCTGGTGGGAGCGCGCCGTCCGTCCGCGGCGCGCGCCGACCTGGAAATGTACCCAATAGAATCGGCAGTCGCTGGTGTAGGGCGCGGTGCCCGCGTGCTCGATTCCCGGCTGCAGCAGCAGCGCCTGACCGGCGTCGAGGTGGAACCGGTTGCCAGCCTCTTCCATGTCGAGGGTGCCGCTCGCGAGGAAGATGATCTCCCACGAGTCGATGGTGCGCCGCGGATGGATGCCGTGGCCGCGCGAGATGAACAGCCCCGCGTGCATGGGCACCAGGGCCAGCGGATGATCGAGGACGAGCGGTCCGGCCATGCGTCCTCCGGCCCCTGCTTTGTCCGCTGATCTGCCATTGCAAGGAGCAGCAGGACGGCGTCGCTCCGGTGGTCGCCTTGCGGGCCCGCCGGCCGTCCTATACCAGGGCCGTGGCATCCTGGCTGGTCCGCAACTGGTACCTGATCGCGTTCGTCGCCTGCCTGACCGCCGCGTGGCTGGCGCCGGCATTCGGAGCGGCGGGAAGCGCGCTCCATCCCGAGGTGATGAAGCCCGCGCTGATCTCCGCGATCTTCCTGATGTGCGGTCTGTCGCTTCCGACGCGCACGCTCTACGCCGCCATCGGACGCATCCGCGTCCACGCCTTCATCCAGTTCTTCAGCCTCGCTCTCATTCCGCTGCTGCTGCTCGCCGGCGATCAGCTCTGGGGATCCCTCGGACTGCCGCCGCCGCTGCGCACCGGATTGCTGCTCGCGGCCTGCCTGCCCACCACCATCTCGACCTGCGTCGCGCTGACCAGGATCAGCGGCGGCGACGAGGCGACCGCGGTCTGCAATTCGACCATCGGCAATCTCCTCGGCATCGTGCTGACACCGCTGCTGGTACTCGCGGTGACCGGCCGCCACGCCACGCTGCCCGCCCATGTGATCTTCACGCAGCTCGCCACCATGGTGGTGCTTCCGCTGGTGATCGGACAGCTGGTGCGCGCGCCGCTCGAGCAGCTGGTCGCAGGGTGGAGGAGCGGGTTCGCGATCGCCACCAGCCTGCTGCTGCTGAGCCTGGTCTATCTCGTCTTCTGCGACAGCTTCGCCGGCGGCACCCCGATCGGCGCCGGACCGCTGGTCGGGGTCTGTCTGCTGGTGTCGCTCTTGTATCCGCTGCTCATGCTGATCTCATTCACGATGAGCAGCTGGGCCGTGCTGGGCATGTCCCGCCCCGAGCGCATCGCCGCGACGATCTGCGCGACGCACAAGACGGCGGTGCTCGGCGTGCCCATGCTGTCGATCATCTACGCCGGGGACCCGCAGCTGCCGCTCTTGACCACGCCGCTGCTGATCTACCACTTCCTGCAGCTGTTCACCGGCTCCGCGTTGGCTCCGACCCTGCGCGCGTGGGCGCAGGATGAGCATGCGGAAAGTCCGACGTCCGACGTCCGACGTCCGACGTCGGAGAAGGAACGCGCAATCCGATGAATTTCCTGAAGGCGTCCGCTCTCGACAGATATCAGCTTGGGGTGTCCAGACGTATCGTCGCGACTCAGCTGCCGAGGTCGGGGGCCGGGGGGTCCGCCGGCGGTGCCGGTGCCGGATCCTCGCTGGCAGTGGTGGTCGGCGCGGTCGGTGCCGTCGGTCCGGTCACAGCGAGAACCGCGCGCGCAGGCACGCCGGCGAGCTTTCCGCGCAGTCCGCGGCGGGTGTCGCGGAACTTGCGCACCTGCACCTGGACCTGATCCGCCTGGCGGTTCTCGCGGCGCATCTGGAACCAGAAGACGGTCAGCAACGCGAGGATGACCAGGGTGACGATCAGGCCCCACAGCGGATAGTGGAAACGCGCCGGCGGTGCGGGAGGCGCCTCGCTGTAGCCGTTGGCGATCAGGAAGTAGGTGTAGACCTTGTCGCTCTGCCGCTGCACCTGGTGGGCGCGGTCGCGCGCCTGGTTCTCCTTCACCGGCAGGGCATGGAACTTCATGAAGCGTCCGATCGCCGAGATCAGCGCGCCTTGCTGCGGGATCGGCTGCGAGCCGGTGACCGCGAACTCGTACATGCGCTGGACGATGCGGGTGCGCGTCTTCTCGACGCCGTCGATGTTCTCGGTGATCGGACCGAAATCGCTGTGGTACGCCAGGATCCGGACGCAGCGGCTGACGCCGAACGGCTGGTCGCGCGCGACATCGGGATCCTCCCAGGCGCGGTAGACGGTGGCGGTGAAGCGCATCGGCACGTTGCGGAACTTGTCGGGATCCTGGTGGATGTCGTTGGCTCGCGCGTTGCCGTCGAGCACCTTGGCGTAGGCATCCGGCGTCGAGAGGTCGAGCTTCACCTGGCCGAGCAGGTAATAGTACGGACGGGTCTCGATGATGGTGCGTTCGTCGCTGAGATCCGAGAACAGGTCGGCGGGCATCGTCCATTCCCCGCCCGACTGCCACTCGCGCTCGAGTCCGAGTTCGGAGGCAGCGCGATCGTTCTCCGCCACCACGCGTGCGGCCACCAGAGGCACCTTGACCGCGACGCCAGAGGCGGTGGGCATGGTGTCGTGGCCCAGGAACCGTCCGACCACCTGCACCTCGTGGCCGATGACCAGGCTGCCCGCTTCCGGCGGGGCGAGCACTTCCGCGAACTGGTGGTCGTCGAGCGACAGCAGCAGCCGCTGATAGCCGTCGGCCATTCCTTCGGGCACCGCGGCGACGCTGTCCTCGATGCGGCCGCTGATCAGCGCCGGCACGCCGGCATGGAGGTCCCCGGCGATGAGGTCGCGCGCGTTCAGCCGCTGCGGGATCGGCGGGGCGGCCGCGTCGAGCGCGAGCTGCTCGCGCATCCATGCCAGGGTCAGCGCGTCGAGCTCGCCGATGTGCAGGTAGACTCCCTGCGGATTCTTCATCAGCTCGCGCGCGCCTTCGACCATGCCATCGATCGCGGCGGCGGTCGGCAGCGGCGAGGCGTCGGCGAGGATCGGCTGCGGCATGGCGGCGATCGACTCGTCGACGATCTTCGGTCGCGCGGTCGCGTCCTGCACGACATGGAACGACTGGTAGACGAAATAGATCACCGCGGCGATCGCGAACGGCAGCATGATGGCCGCACGCCACTCGCGTTTGCGCATGGTCTGGCGACTCATCTGGTCGCGCTTGTTCAGGCTGAACGCAGGCGCATTGCCCTTCTTGTTGACGCCGAAGTCGATCATGGGATCCGCCGGTTGAACGATGCTAGCCGATCTGGCGGGCGGAGCCACGCTCGGCGGCCGCCACTCGTCACGGGTTCAACGCAGCGCGGATCCCGGTGGTTCAGGTCGGGACGGGCTGGAATCACTTCCAACGCAGGCCGAGCACCCCGCTCGGACCGGTCAGCCACGCCTGGCCGTCGGGCGAGCAGGCGGCACCGCTGACCTTCTTGAAGGCGACATCGCTGAATTTGCGGGTGGAGATGGTCACCGCGCTGTTACCTCGGAAATCGACCGCCTGGACGTCGTCGCGCGAGCTGTCGATGAGGTACAGCAGTCCCTGGCGGTCGCAGCCGAGGCCGACCAGTTCGCGGATCTGTCCCGGGCCGTCGCCCTTGCCGCCGGTGTTGGTGACGTGCGAGGCGGCGTTCTTGGTGAAATCGAGGGCGAACTTCTTCACTTCGTACCGGTTGGCGTCGTAGACGAACGCCGCCGTGCCGTCGGGACTGGAGGCGACGAGCTTGGGCTCCTTCAGTTCGTGCGCCGCCTTGCCGTTCGATCCAAAGGCGAACAGGAAGGACCCCTTGTCGTCGAACACCGAGATGCGGTAGAGGTCCTGATCGAGCACGTAGGTGCGCCCCGCCTCGTCCACCGACAGTGCGATCGGATCCTCGAACTGGCCGTTGTTCTTGCCGGGCTGACCGAAGACCAGCGGCGCCTCCTTGGGATTTCCCGGGCGCAGGCGCACGATCGATTTCTTCTTCGCATCGATCACCGCGACCGTCTGCCCATCCGGGCTGGCCGCGATGGCGATCGGATCGACGAACGGACCGCCGTGCTTGGCGAGGCCGCCCGAGCGCGCATAGCGCCAGCCTTCGGCGTCGAAGGAGTAGACGTAGCCGTCCTCGTCGAGCGCATGCACGCGCCCGGATCCGTCTGCGGTCCATTGCTTCGCGGCGCGCAGCGGGGCCCCGCGCACGCCGGCGACGGCGCCCTGCGCCGAATGACGGGCGACCAGCTTCGAGCCGGCATAGGTGACCAGGAAATCGGTTCCGTCGACGAGGATCGAATTCGCCTTGCCGGTGTCGCTGGCGAGCTGGCTCTCGGCGAGCGGCGCCATCATCTCGCGGGCCAGGCCCTTCGCGTCGTAGACCTGGACGTGTCCGCTGGCCATCAGCAGCAGCAGGCCGCGCGGATGCGGCGCGAGGTCGACCGGCTGCAGCGCGACGTCGCCGGTGATCGTCCACGTCGGCAGCCGGCGCTGGAAGCGGTCGAAACGGTGGATCCGCCGCTTCGCCGCGTCGAGGGCGTACAGCTCGCCGGCCGGACCGAGGGCGATACGGCTCAGGCCGGTGAAATCCTCGTCGCCGTCGCCCGCGCGTCCGACGCGGCAGCGGAAGCGGCCGTCGGCCTCGTGCACCGCGATGCCGCCGCTGGCC
>JACDEN010000213.1 GCA_013816415.1 Planctomycetota bacterium | reverse complement strand
GCAGGTTGATGCGGCCGCGCGCGACCGTGTTGTCGAACCCCCAATGGGTAGTGGCGAGCTCCAGCGCCTGGACGCTGGTGGCGAGGGTCAGCAGCAGCGCGAACACGATGCGGGACCACGCGGGCATTCGGAGCAACCTGGACGGCAGCGGGCGAAATCAATGAGGATGGCGCGATCGGCGGGCGCGGCGGGTCGAGCAGGCTGGCGCCCACGTGCTCGGCCCTAGGCTGGCGACATGAGTCCTCCCGCTGCCGTCGATATGACCACGGTGAACCGCGATTTCTACGACGCTCTGTGGCGCGATGCGGTGCTGCAGTCCCCGGAGCGATTCAACACCTGGCAGACGCTGTCGGCGCTGGCCGACGGCGCCCGCGACCGCCTCGAGGTCGGACCGGGACTGCGCCCGCGGCTGCCGATCGCCGGAACGACGTTCATCGACCTCAGCCCGCCCGCGGTCGCTCGGCTGGCCGAGAGCGGTGGTCTGGCGCAGAGCGGCGACGCCACCGCGCTGCCGTTTGCCGACGCCAGCTTCGACCTGGTGTGCGCGTTCGACATCGTCGAGCACGTCGCCGATGACGAGGCGGTGTTCCGCGAGCTGTCGCGGGTCACGCGTCCCGGCGGCACGCTGGTGTTGTCGGTGCCGCTCCATCCGTCGGGCTGGACCGAGTTCGACGCCATGGTCGGCCACTTCCGCCGCTACGAGCCGGAGCTCTTGCGCCAGCGCATCGCTGACCACGGTTTCGCGATCGAGCGCAGCGCGATCTTCGGCATGCAGCCGAACAACACCTGGCTGCTGCGCTTCGGCATGTGGTGGCTGAAGAACTGCCGGCGTCGCGCGATGTTCTTCTACAACCGGCTGTTCCTGCCGATCAGCCTGCGCTTCCAGAAGCCGCTCCAGTTCAGCGACGGGATGGTGGACGGCGCGGGGGTCGACGAGGTGATGCTGATCTGTCGGAGGAAGGCGGCGGCAGCGGCGGCGTGAAAGCGAGGAGAAGAGCGCGAGGGGAGCATGGGAGCATAGGAGCATAGCGACATCACCACACTCGCGGAATTCTCTGCTATCCCGCCATCCCGCCATCCCGCCATCCCGCTATCCCCACCTGCGGTGCTCCCGCCATCCCGCCATCCCCTCTATCCATTCGGCAGCTCCATCATCTTCCCGCTGTCCCCAATGCTGTCGGTCGTCGCGCCAACGCGCGCGAGCATGGCCAGAAACAGGTCGCACATGTTGCCCTTGGAGACGATCGGCTTGCCCGGCTTGATCGAGCCACCCGCACGTCCGGCGAGCAGCACCGGCAGGTCGCTGTGGTTGTGGCGGTCGCCGTCGCCGGTGCCCGAGGCGTAGAGCACCATGCAGTTATCGAGCAGGGTGGTGCCGTTGGGCTCCTTGATCGACTTCAGCTTCTTGACGAAGTAGGTGAACATCTCGACGTGATACTTGTCGATCGTGCGGATCGATTCGATCTTCTCGGCGTTCCCGCCGTGGTGCGAGAGCTCGTGATGGCCGCCGCTGATCCCCAGGTTGCTGTAGACGCGGTTATTGCCGCCGTTGCCGATCATGAAGGTGGCGACGCGGGTGACGTCGGCCTGCCAGCCGAGCGCGAGCAGATCGAACATCAGCTTGATGTGCGGGTCGACATCCTCGGGCTTGCCGTCGGGGACCTCGATCGCCGGCAGCTTGTTCTTGGTCGGCTCCTCGCCGCCGCCGACCACGAACTTGTCGACGCGTTGCTCGAGGCTGCGCACCGAATCGAGATACTCGTCGAGCTTACCCTTGTCGCTGCCTCCCAGGTCCGCGGACAAGCGCTTGGCGTCGTTCATCACCAGGTCGAGGACGCTGCGCCGCAGCATGATCTCGCTCGCCGCGGCCTGCGCGCCGGCGCCTTGGCGCACATCGACGAACAGGCGACGGAACACCGCCTTGGGGCTGGTCTCCTTGAGCATCGGCGTCGACGGCGTGCGCCACGAGATGTTGGAGGTGTAGGCGCAGGAATAGCCCGAGTCGCAGTTGCCGGCCTGGGCCGCGCCGTCGATGCCGAGTTCGAGCGAGGGCAGCGGCGTGAGGTGTCCGATGCGCGCGGCGGCGACCTGGTCGACCGAGATCCCCGCCTTGATGTCGGTGCCGTTGGTCTTGCGCAGCTGCACCCCGGTGAGCAGCGTTCCGGTCTCGCGCGCGTGATCGCCGGCGCCGTCGCCATTGGCCTTCGCCTTGTCTTGGCCGCAGTTGCTGATGATCAGCACATCGGCGAGGATGTCCTTGAGCGGCGTCAGCGTGGGCGACAGCGTGGTCGCGTTCGGCAGCGCCCAATGCGCCATGTTCACCCCGTTGGGCACCGAGACGAAGGCCATGCGCACCGGCGGCTTGCCGGCTTTCTTCGGCGGATCCGCGGCCCATGCCTGGGATTCGAGGAAGGGCAGCGCCACCGCGACGCCGAGGCCGCGCAGCATCGTCTGGTTGAAATTCCTGCGGGTGAGGGTCATGGGGCGGCTCCGGAGCGGCGATTGAGGAACGGATAACTCTCGACCACGCCGAACACCAGCGAGCTGATGCGGAACGTGTCCCGCTCCAGCTGGCTGACCAGGGTGTCGATCGCCGGCTCGTCGAACGGCTGCATGCCGCGGCCGAGGGCGTAGGTCAGCAGCTTCGCGGACAGGCAGCGCAGGAAGACCTGGCGACGGTCTCCCGCGAGCAGCTTCTTCAGATCGGGGACGCCGGAGATGCGCGCCCCATCCGGCAGCACGCCGCTCGAATCGATCGTCGCCGTGCCGTCCTTGGTGCGGTGGCGGCCGAGCACATCGTAGGACTCGAAGGCGAAGCCGATCGGGTCGATGCGCTTGTGGCACGACATGCAGGTCGCGTCGGAGCGGTGGCGCTCGAGCAGCTGGCGCGTGGTCAGGTTCGCGGCGTCGCCGGTCTTCTTCGGCAACTGCGGCACCATCGGCGGCGGTGGCGGGGGCGGATCGTTGAGCATCTGCTCGAGCACGAACTTCCCGCGTTTCGGCGGATTGGTGCGGTCGGGGTTCGAGGTCACCGCGAGCACGCTGGCCATGGTCAGCACGCCGCCGCGGTCCTTGTCGGTGATCGCGACCTTGCGCATCTGCGGGCCCTCGACGCCGCTCATGCCGTAGTGCTTCGCCAACACGCCGTTGACCATGGTCCAATCGGCCTCGAGGAACTCGATGACGCTGCGGTCCTCCTGCATCATCGTCGCCATGAATTCGATCGGCTCGGCGGCCATCGCCTTGCGCAGCGCCGGCGTGAACTCCGGGAACAGCCTGGGATCGGGCTTGAAGATCTCGAGGTTGCGCACCATCAGCCACTGCTCGATGAAGTTCTCGGCGAGGTTGTGCGCCTTCGCGTCCTTGAGCATGCGCAGGGTCTGCGCGCGGCGGCCGTCGGTCTTCGCCAGCTCGCCCTTCGCAGCGGCGGCGAACAGCGCGTCGTCGGGCATGGTCGCCCACAGGAAGTAGGACAGGCGCGAGGCGATCTCATAGCCGTTGAGCGCGGTGACGGCGCGCGGCGCGTTCGGCTGGTCGCGTTCGACGCGGTAGAGGAAGTGGGGCGAGAGCAGCGCGGCCTGCAGCGGCTGCTTGAGCGCGACGTCCCACGGATCGCCCACCTTCACCGCCTGGTCGAACACGCCGAGCAGGCGTTCGACCTCCTCGGCGGCGATCGGCCGGCGCCAGGCTCTGGGCAGGAACGCGGAGAGGATCTTCGCCGCCGCATCGCGCGGCTTGAGGTCCGCCGCCGGCTCGGCGCACATCAGCTTCTTCTGCGCCGGCGTCGGTGCCGCCGGCGCCGGTCCCTGCAGCTCGACGCCGGACACCGCCAGGGCGCGGTCGCCGCTCTTGCCGTCCTTCTCGAGATGCAGCGGATTGAGGAACAGCAGGCCGAGCTGATGCTGGCCGCGGTCGAGCGGCACCAGGGTCAGGGTCTGCGGCGCGCGCGATTTCCGCGAGGCGGTGATCTTCAGCTCCTTCACCGTCTCGCCATCGAGCTTCACCGCCACGCGTACCTGCTCGGTGCCGAGGTTGTCAGCGCCAAGGGTGATCTTCATGGTGTATTTGCCCGAGACCGGCACGTAGATCGCGGCGGCGAATTCGCCGCCTTCGCGCAGCACCTTGGCGCCGTCGGCGAGCGGCGCGTCGACCGGCTTGCCGCTGGCGCTGGCGGTGAAACCGTCGACCGCGACGGAGGTCGCCACCTGCTTCACCGGCACCGCCTTGTCGACCAGGCGGCTCGCCGACGCGGTGTACTTCTCGAACAGCAGCGGCGCCAACGACAGCACGTCGGCCTGGTTGTCGAAACCGTCGCCGACGTCGTCGGTCGGGAAGTCCTGGGTCGGATCGAAGTCGACGCCCAGCAGGTCGCGCACGGTGTTCGCGTATTCGGTGCGATTCAGGCGGCGCAGGGTGACGCGTCCCGGATCCTGGGGACCGGCGTAGCGCAGGCTGGAAATCCAGGCGATCAGCCGCTCGCGGTCGGCCTCAGTGAGTGTCGCCTTGGCGTCTTCAGGCGGCATGTCGCCATTCGCCAGCAGGGTGCCGACCAGCCGCCACTCTTTGAGCGAGGTCGCGCGGTCGTCGGGCGGCGCGAGGCGCTGGAGGTCGAGCCCGCCCTTCGGCTTGTCCCCGCCATGGCACGAGACGCAGGCGCCCTCGAGCGCCGGCCGGATGTCGCGGTTGAAATCGATCGGCGCATCGGCTGCCGCGAGGCCACCGGCGATGCAGAGCAGGGCGGCTGTCATGGTGCGCGAGGAAGCCACGAGTGGTTCATACCGGCGGGAATACGCGGTGCTGAGATGCTTTCCCCATAGGACCGGCCTGGCGTATCGCACTGGGGGGATTGCCCCGGTTCTGGGTTCTGGTTCTGCGTTCTCCGTGTCCGCGTCCTTCACGCCGCAGAACCCAGCACGCAGAACCATTCCAGATCCCCCGTCCTTCGTCGGACACCTGTCGCATTGCTTCGATTCAGGACCCAGCACGCAGAACCATTCACCGTCATTGCGAGAGCCCGATTCACCCGATGCTCGGCCCATGCTCCGCATCTTCATCGACGCCGACGCCTGCCCCGTGAAGGCCGAGACCTACCGGGTCGCCAAGCGCCACGCCCTGCTGGTCACCGTGGTCGCCAACCAATGGATGGACATGCCCAACGATCCGATGGTGCGGCTCGAGGTGGTCGACGACGGCTTCGATGCCGCCGACCACTGGATCGTCGAGCACGCCGCGCGCGGCGATATCGTGATCTGCGACGACATCCCGCTCACCGCCCGCTGCATCGCCAAGGGCACGCGCGTGCTCACCGGCCGCGGGTTGATCCATGACGAGAACTCGATTGGCGGCGCATTGGCGAGCCGCGAGCTGATGCAGTACCTGCGCGACGCCGGCGCGGTGAAGGGCGGCCAGAAGCCGATGTCGGAGCAGGACCGCGCCCTGTATCTGAGGGAATTGGAGAAGCTGATCCATTCCGTGAAGAAGCACGGCTATTAGTCGGGGGGCTGTGCCCCCCAAACCCCCCGCGACCTTTGTCGCCCCTAAATCCTGGCCGAAACGGCCAGGATTTTTGCGTGATGGGCTTCGCCCATTTTATCACGCAAGCGGGGTTCGGCGGTCGGTCGGCTGGGCCGGCGGATGGGTGAGCATGGCACCGGCGACGTCGGACGTCGATGGAGGAC
>JACDEN010000212.1:302-5696 GCA_013816415.1 Planctomycetota bacterium | reverse complement strand
GACTCAAGCAGCTCCAAGGCCTGGTGTGGAAGCACGGCTACGAGAGCGGCGAGATCAAGGGCCAGGTGTACGCCGACGTGCCGGCCATGCTGAAAAGCTGGAAGCAGTCCGGCGTTTCCGCCGCGATCTACAGTTCCGGCAGCCGGCTCGCCCAGCAGCTGCTGTTCCGCCACAGCGAGGCGGGGGACCTGACCCCGTACCTCTCCGGCTACTACGACACCGGCTCCGGCCCGAAGCGTGAGGCCGCCAGCTACCGCGCCATCGCCGATGCCTGGAAGCAGCGCCCACAGGACGTGACCTTCTGCACCGACCAGCCAGCCGAAGCCGAGGCCGCGCGCGCCGCCGGCATGACCGCGGTCATCATCATGCGGCCGGGAAATCCGCCGCTGCCGGCGAACCTGCCGTTCGCGGTGCATGCGGATCTCAAGAAGATCGGGGGATGATTTTGAAAGGTTCTGAGTCCTGCGTTCTCCGTTCTCAGTCGACAGCTTCGGATCGTAGATCTGCAGTCGAACATAGAACCCAGAACGCAGGACTCAGAACGTAATCCCAATGCACCTCGCCCTCTACCAACCCCAGATCCCCGGAAACACCGGGAACATCGGCCGGCTGTGCGTCGGCATGCGCGCGCGGCTCGAGATCATCGGGCCGTGCGCGTTCGACTTCGGCGAGAAGGCGCTCAAGCGCGCCGGGCTCGACTATTGGCCGCACCTCGCGTGGACGCTGCACCCTTCGCCGGAGGCGTTCCTCGCGTGGCTCGGCGAGCGCCAGCCGTGGCTGGTGACCAAGCACGGCCGCCAGCGCTTCGATCAGCCGGCCTATGCCGAGGACGACGTCATCATCCTCGGCAACGAGGTGCGCGGGCTACCCGACGAATGGCACCGGCGCTGGGCCGAGCGCACCGTGCACATCCCGATCCTCGGGCCGATCCGCGCCTACAATCTGGCGAACGCCGCGGCGATGGTGCTGTCGCACGCGCGCATCGTCAGCGGAGCGTTCACCGGGCATGTCCCCCCGGAGCATCCGCGCCTCGGCGCAGCGGATTCCACGGAAAGTCAGCCCTCGGGGTGATCCTTCCGTCCGCGTTTGCGCTCGGAGGTACGCGCCTTGGCTTCGAGGCGCCGCTCGATCGATCCGCGCGACGGCCGCGAGCGTTTGCGCGCCTTGGGCACCGCCTGCGCCTCGCGTACCAGTTCGCGCAGGCGTTCGAGCACGAGATCGTGGTTGGTGCGCGCGCTGCGCGTCTCGTCGCACGAGAGCACGATGACGCCGTCGTTGGTCAGGCGCGATCCGGCGAGATCGCGCAGGCGCAGCCGTGCCGCCCACGACAGGCCGACCAGGTCCGCTTCCGCGACGCGCAGCTCGGCCTTCGACGCCGTCTTGTTGACGTTCTGGCCGCCGGGCCCGCCTGCGCGGACCTGGCTGAATGCGAGTCGCTCGGTGGGCACAAGGATCCCCGGCGCCAGCCTGGTCATGCCGGGTACATCATCCATGCGCGGATGATCGGTCTCTTTTGGCAGGGCGCCAGTGCGACGGGATCGGGATGGTTCTGAGTACTGCGTGCTGGGTGCTGCGTTGGACAGCGCGAACATGTGCTGAGTGCTGGGTCCTGAGTTCCGACGGACCAGAGGTCCGCAGGTCTCGCCAGGATCACCAGTCCAGAAGACGCAGAACGCAGAACCCAGCACGGGAGATGTCAAACTGCTGGTTCGGATGCGCCGCCGGCCATCAGCGTGGCGATGCGTTCGCGCGTCGGATGTTCGATCACCCCGCGTTCGGTGACGATCGCGGTGATCAGCGCCGCCGGCGTGACGTCGAACGCGGGATTGGCGACCGGCACATCGTGCGGTGCCAGCTGTACGCCCTGCGATCGGCGCACCTCGTCGGCATGGCGCTCCTCGATATGGATGAGCGAGCCATCGGCGAGCGCGAGGTCGAAGGTGCTGTACGGCGCGGCGACGTAGAACGGGATGCCGTGGAACTTTGCGAGCACCGCCACGGAATAGGTGCCGATCTTATTGGCGGTATCGCCGTTGGCACAGATGCGGTCGGCGCCGACGATCACCGCCTGGATCTTGCCGCGCGCCATCAGGCTCGCCGCCGCGCTGTCGCAGCACAGCGTGACCGGCACCTTCGCGTGCTGGAGTTCGAGCGCGGTCAGGCGCGCCCCCTGCAGTAGCGGCCGGGTCTCGCCGGAAAACACCTGGATCTTCTTGCCGCGATTGTGCGCCTCGACCAGGCAGCCGAGCGCGGTGCCGACGCCGCCGGTGGCGAGCGCGCCGGTATTGCAGTGGGTGTAGATGCCGCCGGAGATCGGCAGCAGCGCCGCACCGTTCTCGGCGATGCGACGGCACAATTCCAGGTCTTCGCGATGGATGCGCTTGGCCTCCATCAGCAGCCGGGCGCACATTTCGAGCGGCGTGAGGTGATCGGAGTGGCGCTGGAAGCAGTCGCGCATGCGCTCGAGCGCCCAACGCAGATTGACCGCGGTCGGACGGCTCGACACCAGCCGCTCGTGAGCATGGGCGTGGGCCTGCTCCAGCGATTCCGCGGTCTTCCCCGTCGCGGTCTTGGCCAGCGGCACCAGATGGATCACGATGCCATAGGCACCGGCGATGCCGATCGCCGGCGCGCCGCGCACCGCGAGATCACAGATCGCCTTCCGTAATATCTCGATGTCGCGCACCTGCAGGTAGACCAGGTCCTTGGGCAGGCGCGTCTGATCGAGCAGCACCAGGTGCCCGTCTTCGAGGCCCCCTTCCCAACGGACGCCGTAGAGCGTCGCGGGCAGTTCGGCGGGATCGGGTTTGGTCATGGTGAGCAGTATGGACGCGTGATCGGGTGGGCTATATGGAAGGTTCTCGGTTCCGGGTTCTACGTGCTGGGTTTGACAACACGGCACCTCCAACTGAGGGAGAACCCAGCACTCAGAACGGAGAACGATCTATCCCACCCTCGCAGCAACGTTCTCGGCGAACTGCTTGAACAGATACAGCGGGTCCGCCGGTCCGGGGCCGGCCTCGGGATGGTACTGCACGCTGAACTGCTTCTTCGATTCGTGCTCGATGCCGGCGCAGGTCTGGTCGTTGAGGTTGACGTGGCTCATGCGCACGCCGGCGGGCAGGGTCTTCGGATCGACCGCGAAGCCGTGGTTGTGCGAGGCGATCTCGACCGCGCCGTCCTTCAGCCGTTTGATCGGATGGTTCGCGCCGCGATGGCCGAACTTGAGCTTGTAGGTGCTCGCGCCGTAGGCCAAGGACATGATCTGATGGCCGAGGCAGATGCCGAAGATCGGCACATCGCCCTGGATCAGCGTCTTCACCGTGGCGATGCCAGCCTTCACCGCCGCAGGATCGCCGGGGCCGTTGGACAGGAACAATCCGTCGGGCGCGAGCTTGGCGATGGCGTCCGCCGAATGCGATGCCGGCACCACGGTGACGCGGAAGCCGCTGGCCGCGAGCAGGCGCAGGATGTTGCGCTTGATGCCGAAATCGATGGCGACGACGTGCGGCTGCCGCTTGAAGGGGACGCGCGCGACGTCGGACCCGAAGGTCTTGGCGCCGGAGGTCTCGGTCCACTCGTACGGCTTCTTGGTGCCGACGTCGGTGGCGAGATCGAGGCCGGCCATCGACGGAGACGTCTTCGCGCGCTCGATCAGCTTCGCGTCGGACAGGTCCTCGGTCGAGATCACGGCGTTCATCGCGCCGGAGACCCGCAGCTTGCGGGTGATCGCGCGCGTATCGACGTCGTCGATGGCGATGATGTTCGAACGCCGCAGGAACGCCGACAGCGATTCGCGCGAGCGGAAGTTCGACGGCACCTCGCAGCACTGACGCATGACGAAGCCGGAGACCTGCGCGCGGTCGCTCTCCATGTCCTCGGGGTTGATGCCGTAGTTCCCGATCTCGGGATAGGTCATGGTCACGATCTGGCCGCGGTAGCTGGGATCGCTGAGCACTTCCTCATAGCCGGTCATGCCGGTGTTGAAGACCGCCTCGCCACCGACCGTCCCATCGGCTCCGACCGATCGCCCGCGATACACCGTGCCGTCGGCGAAGGCGATGCGGGCGATGGCGACGGGCATGGGGGCTCCGGGCTGAGGGGTTCCCGGCCAGTGTAGGAGGCTCGCGGGGCAGTCTAGTCGGGGGCTTCGCCCCCAAACCCCCGCGACCTTTGTCGCCGTTCGATTCTGGCCTCAGGGCCAGAATCGTCGCATGATGGGCTGGCGCCCATTTTATCATGCGACCACGGCTCGGCGGTCGGTGGGCTTCGCCCACGGGTAGATGGGGCTACGCCCCCAAACCCCGGTGATCTTTCATCGCCGAGCGTGCGGCGGCTTCGCCGCCTCGAGAGGGACTCAGGCCCGGCGCTCGCGTAGGGGTGGGGTGGGGCTAGCATCGCGGACGAGGTCAACCATGTCGGTTTCCGACGACAATCGCGACTCTGGGGTCCAGTCCTCGATCGGTGCGGAGACGCGCAAGGTCACGACGCTGCGGTTGCAGGAGATGAAGAAGGCCGGCGAGCGCATCTCGGCGCTCACCGCGTACGACTTCCTGACCGCGCGGCTGCTCGATGAGGCGGGCGTCGACATGATCCTGGTCGGCGATTCCGCCAGCATGGTCTTCGCCGGCAACGACACCACGCTGCCGATGAAGATGGACGAGATGCTCTACCATGTGCGCGTGGTCACCAAGGCGGTGAAGCGCGCGCTGGTGGTCGCCGACATGCCGTTCATGTCGTACCACAAGGGCGAGGACGAGGCGCTCGGCAACGCCGGCCGCCTGATGCAGGACGGCATGGCCGAGGCGGTGAAGCTCGAAGGCGGCACCTCGATCTGCCACATCGTCGAACGCCTGGTCGACGCCGGCATCCCGGTGATGGGCCACGTCGGGCTGCAACCGCAATCGATCCACACCTACGGCACCTACAAGACGCGCGGCACCGACGAACCCGAGGCCAAGAAGATCCTCGAGGCGGCGAAGGCGCTGGAGAAGGCCGGCGCCTTCGCGGTGATCGTCGAGAAGGTCCCCGCACCGCTCGCCCAACGCATCTCGAAGGCCCTCGCCATCCCGACCATCGGCATCGGCGCCGGCCAGCACTGCGACGGCCAGATCCTGGTCACCCCGGACATGCTCGGCATGAACACCCAGTTCCACCCGCGCTTCGTGCGCCGCTACGCCAAGCTGTCGGAGACCATGAAGAAGGCGTTCAAGAGCTTCCGCGACGATGTGAAGGAACGCACGTTCCCGACCGACGCCGAGAGCTACTGAGCGATGCGAGGCTCACGTCGCCGCGTGCTCAGCAGCAGCGCCGCGAACGCGGCGACGCCCGATCCCAGCCCACAGCCGCGATGAAGCGAGGACCCGCCCGTGTCCGGCGTGCCAGTCCCCGATG
>JACDEN010000212.1:0-292 GCA_013816415.1 Planctomycetota bacterium | reverse complement strand
GATGATCCGGTTCCGACACTTGACGTCGTACCCGAGGGCGTGCCGGTGGATGTGGTGCCCGAGGCCGACGTGACAACGATCGTCCGCTCCGCGCGCGAAGCCCGGCCGCGGTCGTCCCACGCGATCAGGGTGACGCGGTAGGATCCAGCCTTCTGGTACGCATATGCGGGAGTGGATTCGGTGCGCGCGATCCCCGCCCCGAGATCCCACAGCACATGCGCGATGGTCCCGTCCGGATCGGTGGAAGTGCTGGTGAAGGTCACGCTCTGACCGACCGCGGCCGTCGCCGGCG
>JACDEN010000211.1:1845-5698 GCA_013816415.1 Planctomycetota bacterium | reverse complement strand
TCCTGGATTCCCGGCAGTCCGCGAGCGGCCATTTCCGCGCATCGGTTCGAACGGTCATCAGGCACGCCGTTCGTCATCGCCGGCGCGGCTACCGCCGGCGGCGCGCGATCAGCAGCGACAGCGCACCGAGCGCGGCTCCGCCGCCAAGGCCGCATCCACCGCCGCCGCCGGAGGGCGCGGGTGCACCGGTCGTGCCCGTGCCGGTGGTCGAACCGCCACCGGTCAGGAAGCCGGCTGCCACCAGGTCGATCTTGCCGATGGCGAAAGCGGTCTCCTCGGTGAACCAGATCGAGGTGTTGTCGGGCC
Source organism: Planctomycetota bacterium (assembly GCA_013816415.1). Classification (GTDB taxonomy): domain Bacteria; phylum Planctomycetota; class UBA11346; order UBA11346; family UBA11346; genus JACCZE01. The sequence goes on along the minus strand of JACDEN010000211.1, from coordinate 5,392 downwards.
CGACGGTCAGATCCGAGGGTCCTGATGCGGCGGCGAGGAGCGGGTATTCGGTGATCGCCCCGGCGGTCGTGATGCGGCCGATCTTGTTTCCGCTGTACTCGCTGAACCACAAGGCGCCGTCGGGACCCGCGACGATTCCGGACAGGTTCGAGCTCACGGTGGGCACCGGGAATTCGGTCAGCGTGCCGCTGGTGGTCATGCGCCCGATCTTGTTGACAGCGTTCTCGGTGAACCAGAGCGCGCCATCGGATCCGGCCGCGATGATCAGGGGGAGGACGACGCGCCGGCGGGGAAGTCGGTCGAGGCTCCGGTGGTGGTGATCCTGCCGATCTTGTGCAGCCCGCTCTCGGTGAACCACAGCGCGCCATCCGGACCCACCGTGATGCTCACCGGCGCCGCGCCCGTCGGCAGCGCATATTCGGTGATGGTGCCGGCCGGGGTGATCACCCCGATCTTGGACGCGGCCCGCTCGCAGAACCAGATGTTGTTGTCAGGTCCAAGGGTGAGGCCGTAGGGGTCGGATGCCGTCGTGGTGACGGGATATTCGGTGAATGAACCCGAGGGCGTGACCTTGACCATGCGGTTGAGCGTTCCCCGCTCGCTGGCCCAGATGTTGCCATCCGACCCGCGATGGGTGGCAACCGGGCGGTTGACGCCGCTCGGCACCGTGGTCGGCGTGAAAGAGGTCACTGACCCGGATGGGGTCATCCGCGAGACCGCGGCGGCCTGGGTGAACCACAGGTTCCCATCGGGACCCGCCGAGATGCCATCCGGATAGGTTGAGCCGGCCACCGGAAATTCCGTAATGGATACCGCGCCGCTGGCGCAGGCGGAAAGGGTCAGAAGGGCTGGCAGGATCAAGCGCATGGGAGTCCTCGCGAGGGTCCGACATGTACATGGCGATGGTTTCGGGGCAATTTCAAATGGATGAGGCCGCTACGAGGTCTTCTCGGTCGTCTACGCCGAATACGGACCGGCCCCGCGCACGGTCGGCGTCAGCTCGCCGCCGACCTCCTCGACCTGCTCGAACTTCACGCTGATCTTGGTCGACACGCCCGGCTCGTTCTGGGTGATGCCGTAGATGGCGTCGGCGCGCTGCATGGTGCGCTTCTTGTGCGTGATGACGATGAACTGCGAACCCTTGACGCCATTCTTGTTGGTGTCGCCGCCGGGCGCGCGCACGAATTCGCGCAGCATCGAATTGTAGACGTCGACGTTGGCTTCGTCGAGCGGCGCGTCGACCTCGTCGAGGATGCAGAACGGGCTGGGCTTGGTCTGGTAGACCGCGAACAGCAGCGCGATGGCGGTGAGCGCCTTCTCGCCGCCCGAGAGCTGCGTGATGATCTTGGGATTCTTGCCCGGCGGCTGCGCAACGATCTCGAGGCCGGCCTCGAGGATGTCGACCGGATTGCCGAGCTCGTCCTTCTTCTCGAGTTCGAGGTCGGCCTTGCCGCCGCCGAAGAGCTTGCGGAACAGCGCCTGGAAATTGGTGCGCACGTCCTTGTAGGTGGTCTCGAACAGCTTGCGGCTGACCTGGTTGATCTGCTCGATGATCTCGGTCAGCTTCTGCGCCGCGGTCGAGAGGTCGGTGAACTGCTTGTCGAGGAACTCCTCGCGCGCCTTCACCTCGTCGAGCTCGTCTATGGCCGCGAGATTCACCGGGCCGATCGCCTGCAGCGCCTTCTCGGTGTCCGCGAGCTTCTGGCGCAGCGCCGGCCAATCGAGGTCTTCCGGGCGCTGATAGTTCGCGAACGCCTCGCCGAGATCGAGCTGGAATTCCTCCATGATGCGCGCGCAGATGCCTTCGAGGCGCACCGTGGCCTCGTTGGCCTTCAGCTCGACCTGGCCGCGTTCCTGCTCGAGCGCGCGCTGCTTCGAGGCCAGCGCACGGGCTTCCTGGCGCGTCTCCTCGAGACCGTTGCGCAGCTGGTCGCGCTCCTTGATCAGGGCGTCGAGTTCGCGCGCGGCGGTCTCGACAGTGCCAGCCTCGACGCCGTGCGCCTGGGTGTTCTCGGAGAGCGCCTGCCGCAATTCCGCGCGCTTGGCGTCGTGGCCCTGGATGCGGCGGCCGAGGTCGGCGCGCGTGTCTTCGAGCTCCTGCAGGCTGCGCACCAGGTGGCCGAGGTGGTTGCGCGCGGCTTCCTGGCGCTCCTGGGTCGTCGCGAGCGAGACGCGCAGGTTGTTGACGTCCTCCTGCACGCGGTTGCGGTGCGCCGCCTTCGATTCGAGCTTCGCCTGCAAGAGGTCGATCGAGCCGCCGAGCTTGGTGTTGAGCGCGGTGAACCAGTCGTGCTGGCCCGAGAGCTCGCGCGATTCGGATTCGATGCGGCCGAGATCGGCGGCGATCTCCTCGAGCTCGGCGCCGAAGCTCGAGGTGGCCTCCTCGAGGTGCAGGCGGTCGCGCTCGGCTTTCATCAGCTGCGCCTTGGCCTCGCCCACGGCGCGGTCAGCGGCCTGGATGGCGCGCCGCTGCTCCTCGACGCGCATGCTGAGATCGAACCCCTGCTTCTTCGCCTCGTCGCGGGTGACGCCGATCGAGGTCTTCTTGCCGGCGAGATCCTTGAGCGTCTCCGAGAGTTTCGCGATCTCGTTCTTGCGGCTGACGATGCCGCCAGCCTCGGAGCCCTGCTGGCGGCCGCCGGTCATGGCGCCGCCCGGGGCGATGACGTCGCCTTCGAGCGTCACCATGCGGCACGACGCGCGCCGCGAGCGGCGGATGGCGATGCCGTGGTCGAGGGTCTCGACCACCAGCACGTTGCCGAGCAGGAACTCGATCGCGTTCTGGTACTTCTTGTCGAAGTCGATCAGACGGCTGGCGATGCCGACCACGCCCGGTTCGCGCAGCAGATCGCCATTCACGCGCTCACCGCCCTGGATGTCGTCGAGCGGCAGGAAGGTGGCGCGGCCGCGGCGTTCGCGCTTGAGGAAGGCGATGGCGTCGCGCGCGGCTTCCTGGGTCTCGGTGACGATGTTCTGCGCCTGGCCGCCGAGCGCGGTCTCGATCGCGACGACGTAGCCGTCGGGAACGCGGCAGAGGTCCGCGACCATGCCGATGATGCCGGGGAAGCGGTCCATCTGCGTCAGCACGTCGCGCACACCCTTGAACACGCCCTCGGCGCGGCGCTCCTGCTCCTGCAAGAGGCGCAGGCCGGTCTCGGCGCGCGCCTCCTGATGGCGGATGTCGTGCAGCTGGTTGTCGAGGCTGGTGCCTTCGGCGAGCGCGGTTTCGCGCGCACGGATGAATTCGTCGAGAGCGGTGTGCGCGTCGGCGGTGCCCGAGATCAGCCCATCGAGCTGCGCGCGCGCGGCGGTCTCTGCCTGGCGCACCTCGAGCAGCTGCCCGGTCTGGCCGCCCGAGCGGTCCTCGAGGCGCTTGCGGCGCTCGTTGGTGGCGTGGCGGCTGCCCTCGAGTCGGCCCTGCTCGGCTTCGACCCGCGAGAGCTCGCGCAGGCATTCCAGCCGCTTGGCCTTGGCGTCCTCGACTTCGCGCAGCACCGCGTCGACGTCGGCGAGCACCTGATCGAGCTCATCGCGGCGCGTCTTCATG
>JACDEN010000211.1:0-1835 GCA_013816415.1 Planctomycetota bacterium | reverse complement strand
CATGGTCGCGACCAGGCCGGCATCCTGGCCGCCGGACTCGACATTCTCGACCGCCTGCTCGGCGACCGCGCGCTCGGTCATCAGCGCGCTGATCTTGCCGGCGACGCCGTCGAGCTGCTTGCGGTCGTCGACCTCGTGCTGGTCGACCTCGACCAGGCGGTACTTGGAATCCTTGGCGCGCGCGTCGGCGACGTCGCGTCGGCTCTGCGCGTCGGCGCGCAGCTGCTCCTTGCCGCGGATGCCCTCCTCCAGAGCGACCAGGCGCACGTCGGCTTCCGAGAGCGACGCTTCGAGCGTGCCGAGTCGCGCGCTGACTTCGGCGAGACGGGCATTCAGTTCGTCGCCGCGGCCGGCGTGCTCAGACAGCTCGGTCGACAAGCGGCCGTACTCCTCGAGCGCGAAGGCCATGCGCAGCTCGCGCACCTGGCCCGACAGCTCGCGGTAGCGCAGCGCGGCCTCGGCCTGGCGCGACACCGCGCGCACGCGGCGCTTGACCTCGGCCAACACCTCGCCGATGCGCTGCAGGTCGAGCTGCACGCGCTCGAGCTTGCGCAGCGCGACCTTTCGGCGCGCCTTGTAGCGCGAGATGCCGGCGGCCTCCTCAAGGATCATCCGCCGGTCCTTGGTGTTGGACTCGAGGATGAAGCCGATGCGTCCCTGCTCGATCACCGAATAGGCGGAGGTGCCGATGCCGGTGTCCATGAACAGCTCTTTGATGTCCTTGAGCCGGCACGCCTTGCCATTGAGGTAGTAGCCGCTCGAGCCGTCGCGGAACAGCCGACGGGTGATCGCGACCTCGTCGCCGACGTCGCCGCCGAGGCGGTCGGCGACCTGATCGAGCACCAGCGTCACCTCGCACAGCGACATCGGCCGCCGGGTCGCGCAGCCGTTGAAGATGACGTCGATCATCTCGTCGCCGCGCAGCGCCTTGGCCGACTGTTCGCCGATCACCCATTTTATCGAGTCGACGATGTTCGATTTTCCGCAGCCGTTGGGACCGATGACGGCGGTGATGCCGTCCTCGAAATCGAAGGTCATGCGGTCCGCGAAGGACTTGAAACCGAACGTCTCGAGGCGCTTGAGGCGCATGTCGCTCCGGGGAAGCCAGGACCTTATGGTGTCTGGAAGGGGGGCAAGGTGATGGATGGGACGAGAGCGGACGTCGGTCCGATCGATGCGTCCGTTGCGAGACTGGGCGTCGCCGCTACGCGCTCCCGGCCGGACCCGGAGGGGTGAACGTCCTGGAAGCGCCGCCACGCCGTCCCGGTTGCCACCTCCGCGCCCCCCGCATAGTCCCGGCATGCTCGACGTCCGCGTGACCACGTTGCCGCATTTCGCCGGGCTGACCCTGCCCGCCTACGCCACCGCCGGCTCCGCCGGCCTCGATCTGCAGGCGGCGGTCGGCGAGCCGCTGGTGCTCGCGCCGGGCGCGCGCGCCCTGGTACCGACCGGGCTGGCGATCGCGGTGCCCGAGGGTTTCGAAGCCCAGGTGCGTCCACGCTCGGGGCTCGCCATCAAGCAGGGCCTGATCGTGCCCAACAGCCCGGGAACGATCGACAGCGACTACCGCGGCGAGGTCAAGGTGATCATCGCCAACATCGGCACCGAAGCGGTCACCATCGAACGCGGCATGCGCATCGCCCAGCTGGTGGTCGCCCGCTACGAACGCATCGCCTGGCAGGCGGTGGCGACGCTCGATGAGACGGCGCGCGGTGCGGGTGGGTTCGGGTCGACGGGGACGAAAGACCGTTCTGGGTCGTGAGTTCTGCGTTCCCACTGGAAGCTTTGCCCATGCCTTCGCTCCGACGCAGTACCCAGAACGCAGAACGTAGAAC